>SXVE01000224.1 GCA_005790265.1 Acidobacteriota bacterium
CCTTTACGGTTCGTATTCGCTCCTGTAAACGAGCCTTTGACGTAGCCGAAAAGTTCGGATTCGAGCAAAGTTTCGGTAAACGCGCCGCAGTTGATCGAGATAAAAGGTTTTTCGGCGCGCGGCGACAAATCGTGAATTGCGCGCGCGACAAGTTCTTTTCCGGTGCCAGATTCGCCGTTGATTAAAATCGTTGACTGAACTTCGGCGACCGTTTCGATCATTTGATAAATCGCCTGCATTTTGCCGGACGCGCCGATAATGTTTTTGACGCTGCCGCGCTCGCGCTGCGCTCGTTTGAACGCGCGGTTTTCCGTGATCAAAACCTGTTTGTCGAGCGCTTTGCGAACGATGATTTTCAATTCTTCAACGTCGAACGGTTTTTGAATAAAATCGTCTGCGCCGAGCTTAAAAGCATCGCGCGCCGTTTCGACCGATGCGAAAGCCGTCATCAAAACCACGCCCACGTCCGAGTGATTTTCGCGAACGGCTCTGAGCAGTTCGATGCCGTTCATATCCGGCATTTTTACATCGGAAATGATGACATCAGCCTGTTCTTCCTGCATCATTTCCAGCGCCTCGCGCCCGTTGGTTGCCGTACGGATGTCGTGTCCGTCGCCTTCAAAAACAAGCGTTAAAAGCTGTCTGTAACTTTGTTCGTCATCAACAATCAGTAATTTTGACATTGTTTATTTCGCGGAAAACCGGAAGGGTTTAGATCGAATCGGATGCGCGTTTAGAATTGCGCTTGATATATTTTTACGGAAAATAAACTATTTCTTCAAGAGGAAATTTCAGTTTCTTCTGTTTTAACGTTCAAAAAACTCTTTAAACGAGAAGGTTCGAGCGTTTCGTCAATATCGTCTTCAATCGGCGCGCCGCCGTATTCGCGCGGAAGTTCGACGGAAATCGTCGTGCCTTCGCCTTCGAGACTGGAAACGTTGATCGTGCCGTTGTGATCGCGAATAATCTGGTAAACAATTGAAAGTCCCAAACCGGTTCCGCCAGTCGTCGAATTGGAAAACGGCTCGAAAAGCTGTTCGACTTGGTTGCCGCTCATTCCGACGCCGGAATCGGAAAAAACGATTTTTACGCGATTGTGCGGAGTTTCGGCGAGCACGGCGCGAAACGTGCCGCCGTTCGGCATCGCTTGAAGGGAATTACGCGCCAAATTCCAAAATATTTGTTTGAGCTGCGTCGAATCCGCCGAAATATAAACCGGCTTTTCCGGCAAAACGACTTCCAAAACGTGAGTTTCTTTCACGTCCGGACTGTGACGCAAAAGCGTAAACGTGTCGTTGAGAGCTTCGCAAACTTTTGTCTCGGTAAAATTGCTGACGCGCGGACGAGCGTAGGTCAAAAAATTCGTAATGATGTTGTTTAGCCGGTCGGATTCGCGCAAAACGATTTCCATCAGCGAAGCCTGCGACGATTGCGGCGGAATGCTCGCCTGCAAAACCTGAATCGCGCCGCGCATCGCGCCGAGCGGATTGCGAATTTCGTGCGCGAGACCGGCGGCGACGCGACCGACGGCGGCAAGCCGATCTTTGCGGCGAATATTCTCCTCCATCGAACGAATATCGGTTAAATCTTGAAAAGTAATGATCCAGCCGGATTCTTCGCCTCTTTCGCTGAAAAGCGTGGAAATGCTGTAGCCGACGCGCACGGCAAAACCTTCGGGCGAAATCAAATCGGTTTCAAAACGCGGCTGCTGATCGCCGGTTTCGGTTGATTCGAGCGATTCGACAATCGGCTGGCGCAAATTTCCCATCAGCGCGGCAATCGGTTTGCCGATCATTTGATCGGCTTTATAACCGGAAATTTCGGTGGCGGCGGCGTTAAAAGTGTAAATATTTCCGTCGAGATCGGTCGTAATCAAACCCGAACGAACCGATTCGATAATTCTTTCGTGCAGCACGCGCAGATTGGCAAGCGTTTTGACTGTTTCTTTCAGTTGTTCGCCCGAAGCGGCGCGGTCGGAAAGTTTTGAAGCGAGCAGACCGACGACGAGAAATGCGACCGTGTGAAAACTGATGATTTGAACGACTTTGGAAGATTCGAGCGTCGCATTCGGCGAGTAAATAACGGAAGAAGCGCTTAAAATCGAAAGAAGCGCGAACAGCAAAACGCAGACCGCCGCCATTAAAAGCGTTTCGCTCGCCTTTAAAAACAAACTCGCCACCGCAATCAAAACGATATACAAAGTAATATAAGGCGACGTCAAATCGCTCGTGCGCCACACGAGCCAGGTAATCAAAAGCGCGTCGAGAAACAATTGAACGCGAATCTGCCATTCATAATGTGAATTGAGCCGCAAAACGAAAAAATAAATGATCGTCAGCCCGACGGAAACCAGAAAAACCAGAAAAACGCCTTGCGGAAAATTGTCGAACGAAAGTTTTAATTTGCCGCTGTGCCAAATCCAGGCGGCAACCAGCAGCAGAAAAATCGTCAGCAGTCGCCCGATAATCAGCGTTTGAATTTTTTGCGATTGATGAATGCCGGCGGAGAAAAACTTTTCCTTTAAATTGAACATAGTTTGCAAAAAAAATGAAAAACCGAAACGCGCTCAGAAAAGGAAGGGAATTAATGAAGCGTTTCGATTTTACCGGTGTTGACAATGCGCGGGCGAATTTTAGCGTAAAGCGTTTGTTTGATCGGTTGAAAGTTGATTTTTCGGACAAAAAATCCGCGGCGCAATAGTTAAAGTAACACTTTTCGCTGAAAAAACTCTACTAAATTCGGCGCGTTCAATTACCGGTCGGGAAAAATTTCGTTGTTGTTTGGCTGATGATATGCTCAACCGCCGCCAGCAAATTTTCGGCGACTAAATCCGGTTGACGTTTTAGTTTCGGCAAATCAGCCGCGCCGTAGCCGGTCAAAACCAGCGCCGTTTTTATTCCGGCGTTAAATCCGAGTTCGACATCGAGCGCTTTGTCGCCGATCATCCATGAATTTTCCAAATCAACCGGAAAATCGCGCTGCGCGTTTTCAATCATTGCCAGATTCGGTTTGCGGCAGCGGCAACCGTCGGTCGGTAAATGCGGACAAAAATAAATTCCGTCGAGCTTGGCGGTCAAATCATTCTGAATTTGACGATGAATTTCGTGCATCGCGCTTTCGGCAAAAATGCGGCGTCCGATGCCGGATTGGTTGGTCAGCACGATCACCAAAAACCCTTTCTCTTTCAACAATCTGACGGCTTGATCGGTATACGCGAAATATTGCAGATCCTCGACGCGCGAAAGATAATTGACTTCTTCGATCAAAGTTCCGTCGCGATCAATAAAAACGGCGGGCTTTTTAACGGTTGAATCGGAATCTTGATTGTTCGGCATATTATATTTTTTCGTTTTATATTTTTTCGTTTGAATTTCAGCGTGATTGTAGTGCAGTTTCGGCTTCAGCAAAAATTTCGAGCGGCGAAATTCGCGTCATACAACGATGATCAATCGGACAATCGCGCAGCATACACGGCGCGCATTCGACTGCGCGGCGAACGATTATCGCGTTTTCGGAAAAGGGACGCGTCGTTTTTTCGTTGGTCGGACCGAAAATGACGATGGTTTTCGTTCCGGTCGCCGGTGCGACGTGCGCCAGACCCATATCGTTGGCAACAAGCAAATCGGCTTCGCTCAAAATCGCGACGGCTTCGGCGAGATTGGTTTTTCCGGTTAAAACAAACGGTTTGACCGTCGCGCGCGCGTAAACTTCGGCGGAAACGTCAATTTCATCGTGCGCTCCGACCAAAACGACTTGCGCGTGCAGACGGGTTTGCAATAAATCGTTTAATGCGGCGTAACTTTCCGCGTGCCAGCGTTTCGCCCGCGAATTCGTTGAACCGACGCCGAGCGCGACGATTTTTTTCGACCCATCAACGCCGTTGGTTTGCAGAATTTCGCGCGCCTGTCGCCGCCGTTCGGCGGAAACCGTCAAATCCGTCTGCGGCTCGCTTGCCAAAACGGTTTGCGCGCCGAGAAACGCTTTTTCGACTTCGGCGATTAAATTCAAGTAATAAAAAACTTCGTGGCGTTCGTTTTTCCAATTCGGAATCGGCACGCTGTTCGTCAGTAAAACGCTGCGCGCTTCTTTGGCGTAACCGAAACGGCGCGGAATGCGAGCGAGTTTGGCGACGAGAGCCGATTCAAACGAATTAGTCAGCAAAATGCACAAATCGAATTTTCGGGCGCGCAGAATTTTCGATTGCCGCAGCGCGTCTTTTATTTTCGATTCGGCTGGCTCGAAAGCGATGATTTCATCGAGAAAATCCGCGTCCTGAAAAATTCCGCGCGCCCAGCCGCGCGTGTGCAAAGCGAGCTGCGCCGACGGAAAAATTCGGCGCAGCTCGCGCAAAGCGGGAATTGTCATCACCGCATCGCCAATCCAATTTGTTCCGCGCACAAGAATTTTCATTCAAGGTTTAAGATTCAGTCGTTATGAATTATGCAGTTGGCAAAAAGAATTTTACGAAGATGCAAAGAATTAAAGGATTTCGCCAATTAATTGTCTCTTTTATCTTTCTTGATCCCTATTGATTCTCGGTCTGCCGTTTCCAACTGCGTAATACATACATTATTTAGTATTTAAGTTTTTATTCGCTTTTTTATTGGACGGTGAATCTCGATGTTTTTTTATCAACCGAACAGTGTTTTTAAGCCTTCATCAAGCGAAATTTCCGGTTTCCAGTCGAGTTCCTGCGTGATTAAACTTAAATCCGTTATGTAATTTAACGGAATCGGCGCGGGCGCGGGATTTTCTTCGTCAATCACCGCCTGCAAACCGGAAACCGTTTCCATTTTACCGATCA
>SXVE01000225.1 GCA_005790265.1 Acidobacteriota bacterium
GGCGTCTGCGGTTGACCCGGCGCGGCGGTTTTCACTTCGCCGAAATGCTGTTTGACGTATTCGCGCGAACCATTCAATCCCTGTTCTTCGCCCGACCAGAGCGCGACGCGAATCGTGCGGCGCGGTTTTAAGCCGGAAGCGATCAATATTCTCGCCGCTTCCATCGCGACGGCACAGCCCGCCGCATTGTCGGTTGCGCCGGTTGAGGAATGCCACGAATCGAGGTGTCCGCCGAGCATCACGACTTCGGCTTTCAAAGTCGGATCGGTTCCGGGAATTTCGGCGACCGTGTTATATCCCATCAAATCTTCGTCGTGATACTGCGCCTGAACGTTAACCGTCATTTGCGGTTTAACGCCCTGTTTAATCATCCGAATCAAGCGGTTGTAATCTTCCGACGCCATCGTCACTTGCGGAACCATTTTCGCTTCTGCGTCTTTGTCCCACGGCGAAAGTCGGCGCTGCGTGAAAAAGTCCGCCGGATTCGCGGGAATGTCCGCCGCGACGCTCGCCTGCTGAACGAAAACCGTGCCGCCGCTGCCGTTGAAACTGTTGTCAACGACAACTGCCGCGCCTTCGTCAATGACAAATTTCGCGCGTTTTGCCGAAGCGATAAATCTCTGCAAACGGGCTTGCTGCTGTTCCGGCGTCGCCTGCGGCTGCTGCGGTCGCTGAGCGGCTGCCGGATCGGGCGCGGCTGTCATTTTCGCTAAATCTTCTTCGGTGTAACGCGTGCCGAATCCGTCGAAATCCGCTTTTATTTCGCGCACGTCCGACACCAGCACGATTTTGCCGCGCAGCTGTCCTTTATATTTTTCGAGCGCGGCATCGTCTTTCGCATCGAGATAAACGACTTCGCTCGTGACCGCGCCTTTGGTCGAAGGCGACCACGCTTTCGGATAAGCGATGACCGGAATCGTTTGCGGCGCAACGATTTGCGCCGTAAAACCTTTCAGTTCCCAACCGCGTCCCCACGGTCCCCACGCTTCGAGTTTCGCGTTCTGCATTCCCCATTTCGCCATCGTGTCGCGCGTCCATTCGTTGGCGCGTTTCATTCCCGGCGAATTGGTCAGACGCGGTCCGATCACGTCGGTCAGATAACTCAGAGTGTTCATCACCTGCGAACGGTTCATTCCTTCGTCTCTGATTTTATCAATATCCGCTTTCGGCGCGGCGTAAACCTTCGCCGCCGGTGCGGTCGCCGTCGCGCTTATCGCCGTTTGTGCCAGCGCGTAATTCGGCAGCAAACAGGCGGAAAGTAAAAAAGTGCCCAAAACTTTGCGTCGTAACATCGAGTTTAATCTCCTGAATTTTAATGGTTTTTGAATCTGTATTGGAAAAGATTTGTTTAATTATACAGCAGGGCAGGCGAAAAAGTTTCAGCAAATCGCGCGGCGTTTGCAAAGTTATGTCAATGAAAACCAGAAAGACCCGAATGAAAACAAAACGCGCGGCGCGATTATTTCGTCGTCCAAGTCAGCGTGTACGCGGGCGGCACGTTTTTGACGATTAATTGGCTGCGTTTCGCTTTGCCGTAGCGGTTGCGCATAAATTCGCGCAGTTTAATAGCGGACGGAAAATAATAGCCGTGCGCATACTGAAACGTGCGAAACGTGCAGCCCGCCTGCATAAATTTGTCAATTTCAAGCAGTATGCGTTCGCCGACTTCGTTTGGCAGCGAAACAAAAGGCAGGCAGCAGATAATATAGCTGACTTTGCCGAGATGAGATTTTTGATGAATGTGATGCGTTTCGGTCGCGTTGCCGCAGACTATTTTGAGATCGGGATAATTTTTCTTGAGACTTTTAACCAGATTGCGGTCGAGCTCAATGCCGAGATAAGAATCTTCGTTCGGCACCGAATCCTGCAAAAATTTCGTGATCGCGCCTGTTCCGACGCCGAGTTCGAGCACGATTTTGTCTGCCGACGGCGCGATTCCTTCGATCATTTTCTGCGCGAGTTCCGGCGAAGACGGCGCAATCGAGCCAACCTTCGCCGGATTTTTCAAAAATGCTTGCAGAAACTGAATATTTTCGTTCATCGAAATCGTTAGTTCGCAGAAACCGTCGCGTCTGTTTCTGTTGCAGATACGTTATTTAAATCGCTGACGGTGATTTTATAATCACAGCCCTCGGTTTGGCAATAACGAAATGTGCCTTCTTTCTTGGTTGTCTTTTCAAAAACAAATGGTGCATTGCATTGCGGACACGGTTCGACAATCGGTTTGTCCCAGTAAACAACGTCGCATTTCGGGTAATTCGTGCAGCCGTAAAACGCTTTGCCGCGCTTCGATTTCTTGACGGCGATCTCGCCGTCTTTGCATTTCGGGCAGGGAATGCCGAGCGTTTCGCGTTTGATGTAATCGCATTTCGGGTAATTGGAACACGACGTAAATTCGCCGAAGCGACCTTGCCGAATCACGAGATTCGCGCCGTCTTTCGGACATTTCTCGTCGAGTTCGACCGGCGGGGCGATTGTTTGCGCGACGCCGCTTTTTTTATCAATCTTGCGAATGTTTTTGCATTCCGGGTAACCCGTGCAGCCGTAAAACGCGCCGAAGCGACCTTTTTTGAGCGCCATTTCGCGTCCGCAATTTTCGCACGGCGGAACTTCCGGCGTTTCCGCCGCTTCGCCGTTCGCCTGGTTCGCTTCGCCGCCTTCGCCTTTCGCTTTAACGGTCGAAACTTCGCGCGTCGTTTTGCATTCCGGATAATTTTCGCACGCTAAAAACTGACCGAAACGTCCGAATTTAATGACCATCGGCGAGCCGCACGTCTGGCAGATTTCGTCGGTCGGAATCGAAGCTTTCTTTTTGTCTTTCAAGCCGGTTTCGGCGTTTTTCAAGTCAACCGAAAATTTATCGTAAAACGTGCGCAGTGCGTCGCGCCAGTTGATTTTTCCTTCTTCGATGTTGTCAAGCTCGTTTTCCATCCGTGCCGTGTAAGTCGGATTGAAAAGGTCTGTAAAACCGGCGACGAGCACGTCGTTGACCGTCGTTCCGAGCGCGGTCGGATGAAAACGCGATTCGAGTTTTTCGACGTATTCGCGATCCTGAATCGTCGTCATAATTGACGCATACGTCGAAGGTCGCCCGATGCCTTTTTCTTCGAGCGCTTTTACGAGCGTCGCTTCGGTAAAACGCGGCGGCGGTTCGGTAAAATGCTGTTCGGGCGCGATTTTGTTGAGTTTTAACTGCTCGCCTTGTTCGACTTTCGGCAAAGTCAGTTCCGCGTCTTCGTCCGCTTCGCCTTCTTTCGGCGTTTCGTCGCGTCCTTCCTGATAAACTTTCAAAAATCCGTCGAATTTCTGCACCGATCCCGTCGCACGAAACGTAAAACGTCCGGCTTTGATGTCAATCGTCGTTTGATCGAAAATCGCCGGATTCATCTGCGACGCGACAAACCGCTGCCAAATCAAACGGTAAAGTTTGTATTCGTCCGCCGACAAATAGTTTTTCAGCGAATCTGGCGTGCGATTCACGTCGGTCGGGCGAATCGCTTCGTGCGCGTCCTGTGCGCCGCCTTTCGATTTATAATTGATCGCTTTTTCGGGCAGGTAATTTTGACCGTAGCTGCCGCCGATAAAATCGCGGACTTCTGCCAAAGCCGTATCGGAAACGCGCGTCGAATCCGA
>SXVE01000226.1 GCA_005790265.1 Acidobacteriota bacterium
CATCGTAAAAAAGTTTTGGCGCATTCCGAGTTCGTGAATGCGGCGTTTTTCGCCTGCGTCCAAATCGCGCGCGCCGACGTGCGCGCAGTATTCCGGTTTCAATTTCGGCGCAAAACCTGCGAGATTAACCAATTCATCTTTGCCGTAACCGAGCAAAGCCGCGAGCGGCATTCCGTGAATATTGCCCGAAGGCGAAGTTTCGTGCGTATTAATGTCGGCGTGCGCGTCAAACCAAATCAAACCGATTTCCGTGTTTTGTTCGCGATAAAAAGATGAAATTCCCGAAAAAGTGCTGAGCGCGATTGAATGATCGCCGCCGATAATAACCGGAATTTCGTCGTTTTGCAGAATTTTTTTCACCGCGTCAGCCGCTGTTTTTCCGGCGGCGATCCATTCCGGCAGAAACTTTGGATTTTCGCCGATTTCCGCTTGCCGCAGCGGTTTTTCGATTGCCGCGTCGCCGTAATCTGTAACTTCGTAGCCGAGTTCGGCGATGTGTTCGTGCAAATACCTGCCGCGCATCTTCGCCAATCGAATCGCCGCCGCGCCCAATTCGCTTCCCGTCGAACCCGCGCCGAATCCGATGGGAACGCCCAAAATACCGATTTTTTTTCCTTTTCCCGGCTCGTCCGAATAATTCATATAAATAATATTTTATAGTTCGCCGAACCCGCTGGCAAAAAGCTCGACGACGGCTTTAATCGCTGCCTGTTCGTCGGCGCCGTTCACGCTCAAATCTATCTCGGTGCCGCGCGCCGCCGCCAGAGTGAGCACGCTTAAAATTGATTTCGCATCGGCGGAAACCGCACTGTCACGCCGCACAAGCAGAATCCGGCTTTCGTATTTGGCGGCGAGGCGAACGAGCTGCGCGGCGGCGCGCGCGTGCAAACCGAGCGGATTGATGATTTTCAGCTTTGCTTCCGGCATTTTTATTTCGATTTTTGCAGTTCAAACAACGCGCCGGTGCGGTAAATTGATTGTCTGCCCTGCTCTTCCACTTCTTTCGCCATTTCGCCCAAGCTCATTTCCTTGTTTTGCGAAGCGAGTTTGATGACCATCGGCAAATTGACGCCGGTCACGATTTCTATCTCGTTTTCTTTGATAAACATCGCGGAAATATTCGTCGGAGTGCCGCCGAACATATCGGTCAAAATCAACACTCCGTTTCCGCTCGAAACTTTTTTGACCGCTCGCGAAATTTCATTTTTCGCCAGTTCCACATCATCGTGCCAGCCAATGGAAACGGCGGTTAAATGCGGCAGATTGCCGACAATGGTTTCCGCCGCCGCAACCAATTCGTTCGCCACTTGACCGTGCGAGACGATGACTCCGCCGATTTTTTTTATTTCGCTCATACAAATTTCCCCTGAATTTCCATACTTTAGCGCTGTTTTGAACAATCACAAGGTCGCCCGATTACGCATTTTTGCCGGTCAACGATCAGCAAAATTTCTGCAAAATACCAATTTATTTCTGCACGTCGCGGTGAACTATGTTTATTTCGTATTTTTTCTCTTTCAAGCTTTTTTCCAAACTATTTGCCACCATCACGGAACGATGCCGACCGCCCGTGCAGCCGACGCCGATTGTTAAGTATGATTTTCCTTCGCGCTTGTAAAGCGGCAGCAGATAAGCGAGCAAATCGTCGAATCGCCGAATCGTTTCCTGTACTTCGCCTTGATTGGTTAAAAATTCAACCACTTTCGCATCGCTTCCCGGCAGATGTTTTAAGTTTTCCTCGAAATACGGATTCGGCAAATGGCGCACGTCAAACAATAAATCAACGTCGCGCGGAACTCCATATTTATGACCGAAGCTGACGAGCTGCACATTGAGCGGCGTTCCTTCTTCGTTTTGTCCGAATTTTCGGACGAGCAGACGCCGCAGCGTGTGAACCGTGTGTTCTGACGTGTCAATAATTAAATCGGCGGTTTCTCGAATTTTTTCGAGCGCGCTTTTTTCGGCGCGAATCGCCGCCAGCAATCCGTCGCCGACATCAGCCGGATGCGGTCGCCGGGTTTCGGAAAAGCGGCGCTGCAAAACTTCGTCCGACGCTTCAAAAAACACGACGAAAGGAGCGAGTTTTTTTTTGCGCATTTTCTTCAATTCACCGGGAAACTCCGATAAAAAATGCCGCTCGCGAATGTTGATGACCAGCGCCGCTTTTTCGATGGCGATATTTTTTTCTTCGTTCGGCACCAGTAAGCGCGCGAATGTCGAGAGCATCGTCAGCGGCAGATTATCAACGCAGAAATATCCTAAGTCCTCAAAAGCATTTGTCGCCGAACTCATTCCCGAACCGCTCAAACCGGTAATGATAATAAAATTCGGCGTATTTTTCGCTTGTTTTCCGTTTGGCATAATTTTACGTTCGGCTTTTGTTTATAAGTTCTAATCGGCAGCAGACAACGTCCGAATTGTCGTTGAATAATCAATCGTTTTTACTAATTTCCGCCGACTATTTTTGAATGTTTTTCAATCAGCGTTCGCGCTCCGTCGTAACCGGCGCGGCGCAGCAAATGAACGCGCACCGCAGTTTCGACCAGCGTCGAAAGATTCCTTCCCGAACTGACCGGCAAAACGACTTTCGGCAGTTTGACGCCGAAGATTTTTTCTTCCTTCATTTCCAAACCGACGCGTTCGATTTCTTCGACATCGCTCCATTTTTTCAGCTCGACGCACAATTCGATCTGTTTTGATTTCCCGACGGCGGAAACGCCGAAAAGATCGCGAATATTCAAAATTCCGAGTCCGCGAATTTCAATATATTCAAACGTCAAATCGGGCGATTGACCTTCCAAACGCTTGCCGATTTTTCTGATGTTCACCGCGTCGTCCGAAACGAAAAGGTGTCCGCGCGAAATTAAATCGAGCGCGCATTCGGATTTTCCGATGCCCGAATCGCCGACGATCAGCACGCCGATGTCATACATTCCGAGCAAAACTCCGTGAATCGTCATTTGCGGCGCGAGCTGTTCCTGCAAAAAATTCGTAACGATGCCGATGGTTTTTGAGCTGACAAGCGGCGTTTGCAAAATCGGCAGATGTTTTTCGGCAGCGATTTTCAGCAGCTCCGGCGGCGGATTCAAGTTTTTTGTGATTAAAATGCAGCAAATCGCCGCGAAATCGAGATGACCGAGCGCTTCGTATTTTTGATTTTCGCTTAAATGCTGCAAATACGAGATTTCGCTTTGTCCGACAATTTGAATTCGTCCCGAATGAACATAACGGGAAAATCCCGCGAGCGCCAAACCGAGTTTCTGAATGCGCTCGGATTCGATTTTCTTGCCGCCCAAATCATTTTCGCCTGCCAGAACTTTTATTTCCAGTTCGGCAGGCGATTTTTCGATGAATTCGGCAACCGTTAATTGCGGCTTTTCATTTTGTACTTCATTCGGCATTAAAATTCTATGGCTGAATCAAACCGTAGTTTCCGTCCTTGCGCTTGTAAATTACTGATATACGCTCGTTTTCGGCATTCCGAAAAACCAGAAACTGATTTTCTTCGACGTCGAGCTGCATCGCCGCTTCTTCGCCGGTCAGCGGCTTGACCGCATAACGGCGGGCGCTGATAATACGCGGCGAAGCCGGCGCGGGCGCGACGTCATCAGCCGGCGGCGTAACGGCGCTGACTTTTTTCGCGCGATGCGATTTATCAATTACTTTATTTTTTAGTTTGAGCGCCTGTTTTTCGATTTTATCAACCGTTTGCGAAAGCGATTGATACATATCGTTAACGCTTGAATTGGCAGTTAAAATATCATTGCGCCACTTAACGATGATTTCCGAACGATGTCTGCCGCGCTCGACTTCGATGATAACGTGCGCTTTCGCCGGTTTTCCGTCAAACAAATGATTGATGCGGCTGAAGTGTTCTTCGACGTGCGTTTTCAGCGCCGCCGTTACATCAATATGCCTGCCAGTGTATTCAAATTTCATAGAATTCCCCCAATTGTTAATTAAAAAGATTCCTAAAACTTCCGGTCATCTTTTGTTGTTTCTTAATTTAAGCCAAATCAGCCGTTTGTTCAAAATCCGAAATTAAATAACCGTTTTTCTTTCGCGCGAGCCGGGAATCTGCATTTGGTCGCGATATTTCGCGACGGTTCGCCGGGATAATTTAACGCCTTCTTTGCTCAGAACTTTGGCGATTTGCTCGTCGGTCAAAGGTTTTTTCGTATCTTCGTCTTCGACCATTTTCTTAATTCGTAATTTCAGAATGCGCGTCGAGACTTCTTCGCCGTCTTCGTTGAGCATTCCTTCGGAAAAAAAGCGGCGCAGCTCAATCACGCCCTGCGGCGTGTGCGCGTATTTGCGATTGACGACGCGCGAAATCGTCGAAAGATGCATTCCGATGTCTTCGGCGACATCTTTGAGCATCATCGGCTTGATAAACTGCACGCCTTTGTCGAGAAATTCCTGCTGACGATTGACGATACATTCGACGACGCGGTAAATCGTCTGCCGCCGATGTTCGATATTGCGCAGCAAATCAACCGCCGAACGCACTTTATCCTTGATAAAATCTTTCGTTTCTTTTGATGTGTCGTTTTGGTCTAAAAGCTGATGATACGTCTGACTGATGCGCAGACGCGGACTTCCGTCGTCGGTAAAATAGATGACGTAATCGTCTTCGACCTTTTCGATATAAACTTCCGGCGAGACGTAAATCGGATCTTCCGACGAATAACTTCTGCCCGGATACGGATTCAGAATGCGAATTTTGTTGATTTCCTCGTTGAGCGCGTGCAGCTCGACGCCGATTTCTTTCGACAAATGCTGAAGGCGAAAAGGCTGCAAATCTTCCAGATGTTCGGCGACGAGCTCCGCCGCTAAACTGGCGCCTTCGCCGTTGACTTCGAGCTGCGCGAGCAGACATTCTTTAACGTTGCGCGCGCCGCAGCCGACCGGATCGAGCCGCAGCACGACTTGCCGCGCTCTTTCCACCGCTTCCAGCGAACAGCCGCACATCGCGGCGATTTCTTCGTCGGTTGTCGCAAGTCGTCCGTCTTCGTCCAGATTGCCGATAATGCAGCTTGCGATGGTTTCGAGCTGTTCGCTGATTTGCTGTAAATTAAGCTGCCATTCGAGATGCTCGATCAGCGACGGCGAATGCGAAAGAAACTGGTCGAAACTCGGCGCGTCTTCTTTAAATTCAAATTCCTGCGTTTTGTAGCCGGGATCGAGATAATCCTGAAATTCTCTGCCGTAGTCTATTTCTTCAAATGAATCGGATTTTTCGGTCGAAAAATTATCGTCGT
Organism: Acidobacteriota bacterium; assembly: GCA_005790265.1. Classification (GTDB taxonomy): domain Bacteria; phylum Acidobacteriota; class Blastocatellia; order Pyrinomonadales; family Pyrinomonadaceae; genus SXVE01. Next base: position 5,262 of record SXVE01000226.1, read on the forward strand.
CAGTTTCAAAATCCGACGTTGCCTTTTCGTCAAAATTATTTTCCGCCGCTCTTTCCGTCGTTTCCGCCGTTTTGACGCTGAAACTGTTGTCTCCTTCGCTCCATAAATCACTTTCGGATTCGCTTCTGTTATTTTCGTAAGCATCCGCCTGACCGTCGGCGTTTTGGTCGAGAATGTTGTCGGATATTTCCTTGATTTCGTCGTTCGGCAAAACTTCTTCTAAAATCGGATTGGAAACCAGCTCCTGCTGAACCAGCTCGCTCAGTTCCATTGAGGTCATCTGCAGCATTTCGATTCTCTGCCGCAGTTGCGGCGTCAGAACCATTCCCTGTTTTAGAGTCGTCTGAAGTCTTAGAGATGACATATTTTCGGTTCGGCTAAACTTTGTTCGTTATTCTTTCTAATTTTCTATTTGGTTTCCCAAAAGTTTTATAAAATTATACCCGATTTTCCGCGAAAATGTGAAAAACCAAACGGCTATAAGCTAAATCTTTCGCCTAAATAAAGCCGCCGCACTTCGGCGTCTTCAACGAGCTGATCGGGCTTTCCGGCGCGCAGAATTTCTCCTTCCGCCATAATGTACGCGCGGTCGGTAATGCCGAGCGTTTCGCGCAC
>SXVE01000227.1 GCA_005790265.1 Acidobacteriota bacterium
ATGGGAACGCAAACCTGCACCGGCACTCAATCTTATAACGGACGCGGGGCGGGCATTTACAATTTGAGCGGTACGGTGAATATTACGAACAGCACTATATCGGGCAACATCGCTCAGGGTTACGACACCACAATTAATTACGGCGGCGGCGGCATTGACAATCGGAGCAATCTAACCATTGCGAACAGCACCATTACCAACAATTCAGGGTCATATGGCGGCGGCATTCAAAATCGGGGAATACTGAATTTGTCGAACAGCATCGTCGCCGGCAACACTTCGTCATACAGCACTCCTGACATTTATAATTTCCCCGGCGCCACCGCATCGGGCAACTACAATCTGGTGCAGAACGGCGACGCGGTTACAGGCACGGGCAACATCACCGGACAAGCCCCGAAACTCGGCGCGCTTGCCAGCAACGGCGGACCGACGCAAACGCACGCGACGTTGGCGGGCAGTCCGGCACTCGACGCGGGCGACCCGAATTTTAACGCGTCTAATCTGCCTTACGATCAGCGCGGCGCGGGATTTCCGCGCGTCAAAAACGGGCGCGTTGATATGGGCGCTTACGAATCGGAACTGAACCAAAGCGGCGGCGGCTTCATCGTCAACACACTCGCCGACCACGACGACGGTATTTGCGGTGCAGCCGACTGCACGCTCCGCGAAGCCGTTAAATACGCGTCCGACGGAACCGCGATTACCTTCAGCGTGACCGGCACGATCACGCTGACGCAGGGCGAGATCGTCATCGTCAAAAACGTTTCGATTAACGGTCCGACGACCGCGCCCGGCGTCACGATTTCGGGCAACAATCAAAGCCGCATCTTTTCCGTCGGCACTACCTCCGGCGCTAATACTTTAAGTCTCTCGAACCTGACTTTAACCAAAGGCAACGGCACCGGCATTGCCACTACGGGCAACGGCACCGGCGGCGCAATCTTCGGCAGCGGCACGTTGAACGTCGCGAAGTGCACCTTCACCGCCAACACCGCAACCGGCAACGGCGGCGCGATTCGCAACAGCGCAGCTTTGACCATCATCAACAGCACGTTTTACGGCAACACGGCGACCGGCAACGGCGGCGCGATCCAATTCGGCAGCAGCGGCGTGACCATCACCAACAGCACGTTTTACGGCAATACGGCGACCGGCAGCGGCGGCGGCATCAACAATAATGCAGGAATGTCAAGCACGAGTCCGGTCATTCTGTCCAACAGCATCGTCGCGGGCAACAGCGCGTCGACCGCTCCCGACTTTAACGGGAAATTTACCGGCGGCGATTACAATCTGATTCAAAACACTTCCGGCGCGACGCTCGCCGGGACGCACAACATTACCGGACAAGCCGCGCTTTTAGGCGCGCTCGCCGATAACGGCGGAGCGACAAAAACGATGGCGCTGCTCGAAGGCAGCCCCGCGATCAACGCGGGTGATCCGAGCTTCAATGCGACCGCGACGCCTTACGATCAGCGCGGTGCCGGTTTCGCCCGCCGAGTCGGCAGCGCGGTTGACATCGGCGCGTTTGAAGTCCAGCCGGTCGGTGCGCCGCCGGATTTGACGATCACCAAAACGCACGCCGGCAATTTTGTGCAATCTGACATCGGCAAAACTTATTCGATAATTGTAACTAACAGCGGCGGGACGGCGTCGAGCGGCGCGATTTCCGTAGTTGACTCTTTGCCTGCAGGACTAACGGCAACGGCAATCGGCGGCACGGGTTGGACTTGCACTTTGGCTGATTTAACGTGCACCAGAAGCGACGCGCTCGGCGCAAATGCGAGCGCTCCGGCGATTACTTTGACGGTTAATGTGGCGGCTAGTGCTCCGGCTTCAGTGATTAATACGGCGGCGGTGTCGGGCGGCGGCGAATCGAACACAACCAACAACACGGCAAACGATCCGACAACGATCAGTCCGGCGGCGACCTATTCGGTCTCCGGGCAGATCACCAATGGCGGCGAAGGATTGTCCGGCGTGAGCGTCTCGGTGACCGGTTCCTCTACCGGTTCGGCGACGACCGACGCGGCGGGCAGATATTCGTTCGTCAACCTGAGCGGCGGAGGCAGCTTCACCATTACGCCTTCGCTGCTCGGTTATACATTCGTTCCGCCTTCGATCACGCTGAACAACTTATCGGGCAATCAAACGAATTTGAACTTCGCCACTTCCGCCGTATCTTACGAAGCGGATGTGGCGGGCAGACCGACGGGCGATCAAACGGTTGATATCTTCGATTTGGTCGCGGTCGGACGAATGATCGCGCTGCTCGAATCGCCGCCAGCGGCAGGCTCGGAATTTCAGCGCGCCGACGCCGCGCCGCGCACGAGCGGCGATTTAATGCCGCGCGGCGACGGCAATTTAGACGTGCTCGACATCGTGCAGATCGGACGTTACTCCGCTGTGCTCGATCCGCTGACTCCGGCAAGCGGTCCGGTTTCTGCCGCGCCGCCGGGAGATCAGCCGGAAGATAACGACAGCGAGCAAAAAAGCGGCGCAAACGTAAATGAACAAGCAGCCGAACAGGCGGCAGTGATGGCACCGGCGGCTCTAAGCGCCGGGTCGGTAACGGCATCGAGCAACGGAGTAATTGTGCCCGTTCGGTTGACGACGACCGGCGATACGCAGGCAATTCAGTTTTCGATTAACTACGATCAAACAAAATTAACTGTGCCGACTGATTTAGCCAGCGCCTTTACCAATCGTTATCCGAATACAACGTTCGTCTTTAATACGACGACCGCCGGGCGCATCGGCGTAGTCGCGTATCTTCCGATTGACGGAGTATCGGTATTTCCGGCTGGAACAGCCGCGCTTTTTAACATCAACTTCGCGCTGGCGGGCACGCCGAGCGGTACGGCGACGATTGATTTTTCTGACGCTCCGATTCCGCGTCGCGCCTCAACTCCGTCCGCTAATCCGGTGACGGTGACGAGCACGCCCGGCACCGTGACGTTTCTGGCACCGACGGCAGCAGCAATCAGCATTGCGGGCAAAGTTATGCGCAACGACAACAACAATAACGGCGGCGCACGAGTCATTGCCAATGCTTTAGTTACTTTGACCGACGCAAACGGTCAGTCAAGAACAGCGCGCAGTAATGCGTTTGGCTATTACCGTTTTACCGATGTCGAAGCGGGCGGCACATACATCCTCAGCGCCAAACACAAGCGTTACCGGTTCAGCGAATACCTAATCGCTCCGCTTGAAAACTTAAGCGAAGTTGATCTTACCGCTTCGCCCGATTGAAAAGCGCGTTATCGGCAACAATAGCAATAGGAATACTGTTTTTTACAAGCGGTTCAGCCGCAAATCAAAAAAGAGTCGAATGTTTCAGCAGAACATTCGGCTCTTTTTTCAGTTTCAAAAACGCTTGTTATTAAATTACTATAATTAAGGTGCTAAAGTGCCGCAACGGTTCAAGTTTCAGACAAATTTGCAACAGTTGCCGGACGAGATTTCGGCGCTTCCAACTTGGGATTTTTACGAAACCGAAAATCCGGAGAAAGTCGGTTTTTTTGAGTTTCCCGCTGAAATTTTCCTGAAGCTGAATTTGGTTTTTTGGATTGCCGGATACGAAAAAAACAGAAATGACAGGACAAACCTGCTTTTGAAAGATTTGATTTTTATCTGAAAGAGGAAGTGTGAAAACGAATTGCGGAAGCGCCGATTTTAATTTGATTATAATAACTTAAGCTGAAAATTTTGAGAGTGTAAGTTGAAAAAAATATGGCAGATAAAATAAATCCGTTGCCGCGTTCGATTACGCGCCGCACTTCTTTTGAACTTCTCGACGGGATTTGGCGGTTTGAACTCGATTCCAAAAATCGCGGCATAACGGACAGATGGTATATCCACCATAACTACACGGAAACCGCCGTGTTTCCCGGATCTATCGAATCGCATTTGAGTGCCGCCAAAGACGTTAAAGAAGTTCAGTCTCTTTACTCGAATGACGACGAAGTGACGGCGTGGTATGAATGCGAATTCATCGTTCCCGCCGATTGGAGCAAAGATGCCGATAAAATAACGCAATTGACATTCGGCGCCTGCGGTTATGAAACACGGGTTTGGCTCAACGGAGTTCCGCTGATTACTATCGAAGGCGAAGAAATTCACTACGGCGAATACAATTCGTTTTCCTATGAATTGCCGCTTGAACTTTTAGCGGCGGTCAATCGCTTGACGGTACGCGTAACGGATACGATAGATCCGCAGATTCCGAGAGGAAAACAGGCTTCGCGCGTTTATAAACAGGGCGGAATTTGGTATCAAACGATTTCCGGAGCGGTGCGCAGCGTTTGGATTGAACAAGTCGGTCGCAATCGGCTGCGTTCGCGTTTGGGCGTCACGAGCAGTTTGCGCGACCGTCTGGTGGAATTCGATTTGACGACGCGCATTCACGAACCCGGAATCTATCGCTTAAAACTGACCGCTGCGGCAAAAGCTGAAAAAGACGAAGCGAAAAGCGAAAATCCCGTTGTCGCCGAGTTTGAATTGTCACTCGAAGCGGGCGAAAAACAACAGCGAATTCCGATAGAAATTCCCGATGCCGCTTACTGGTCGCCGACGACGCCCAATCTTTATCATTTGCTGGCGGAACTGATCGCGCCGAACGGAAGCGTGACCGGCATCGAAACTTATTTCGGATTGCGCAAAATCAGCGCGCGCGGACGCCGTATTTACCTTAACAACGAACCGATTTATCTGGACGGAATTCTTTACCAGCCGGGCGTTTCCACGTTTGAAGAAATGCGCCGGCACCTGATCGCCATCAAACGTTTGGGTTGCAATCTGGCGCGCGTTCATATCGCCGGAATTGACCCGCGAATTTACAGCATCGCCGACGAAATCGGTTTGATGCTGTGGGTCGAAGTGCCTTCGCCGCACAGCTCGACGCAGACGAGCCGGGATAATCACTGGGCGGAATTGCAGAGAATGCTTGTTTTCGTCGCCTCTCATCCGTCAATCGTGATTTTGAGTTTGTACAACGAAGATTGGGGCGCGGAAGATATTCAAACGAATGTTGAAACGCGTCGTTATATTTCCAACACGTTCGATTATATGCGGCTCAATTACCCGCAATTGCTGATCGTTGACAACGACGGTTGGAATCACGTTTCCAGACGCGGCAAACTTTGTTCTCATTTATTGACGGCGCACGTTTACACGCCGGATTTGACGGCTTGGTCGTCGGTGCTCGACCGATTAGTTGCCGGAGAAACGCGCGGAGTCGCCGCGCAGCCGTTAATCGCCGGCGATCCGTATTTTTACGGCGGACAGGTTCCGCTTGTTATCAGCGAATGGGGCGGTTTCGGTTTTTCCGATTACGGCGGTCCGGGCGGAAACGAGGAAAAAACAGAGCGAATTCGCCAGTTCAAACAGGAAATGCGGCGCCGAAAAGTCGCGGGAGACGTTTATACTCAGGCAACGAGCATCGAAGATGAAACGAACGGAATCATTGATCAAGCGACCGGCGAACTAATGGTTCCGCCTGATCTGCTCGATTCTAATCAAACGTAAACTTCGATGACAATTCTGAGCGTAAAAATTTTCTTTAGAAACTTGACTAACTGCTTATAATATATGATAAAAACGGTGCATATCAGTCGTTTTCGTGATCAATTATGAAACACCTAATCATCGTTATTATCGTTGGTCTTGTGCTCAGTCCTTTAACGATGCTCGCGCAGACCGGAACGGCAATCTCGGAAAAACAATTCAGCTCTGAGCTGGACGCGTACGTTCAACAAAGTATGCAGGCAATACCCGAAATTCCGAGCGTCGCCATGGTCGTGGTCAAAAACGACAAGCCGATCTTTATGCGAGCATACGGACTGGCGAATAAAGAAGCGGGCACGAAAGCGGACGTCAACACGCTTTATTACATCGCCTCGTCAACCAAGTCGTATATGGCTCTCGCCGCCGCTCTGCTTGATCGAGAAGGTAAAGTTAAACTGAACGATCCGATGACGAAATATGCGCCGGGCGTCACTTTCAAAACGCCGATTCCGGAAAAAGTCACGATTAAAGATTTGCTGACGCATACCAGTTCTCTCCGAAACAGTCCGCTTGTCTGGCGGCTGGCATACACCGGTGAAGTTGACGACCAAGACATTTTGCGAGTTGTTGCCGACGGAACGACTTACGACGATCAGAACTACGGCAAATACGTTTACGCAAATCTCGGCTATAACATTTACGGTGTGTTGTTAAAACGCTCGCTCGGCAAGAAATGGCAAGACGTTTTGCAGGAAAAAGTTTTCGCGCCGCTGGCGTTAAAGCAAACGACCGCTTACGTTTCAAAAGCGCGCGCGGCGAAACTTTCCGTTGCCGAATCGTATCTTTTCAGCCCCGAAACCGGAACGATCATTCGCTCGCCGATTGCCAAACTCGACAACAATATGCAGTCGGCGGGCGGAATCTACACGAGCATTGCCGACCTCAGCCGCTGGCTGCGCATCAATATGAATGACGGAAAACTCGACGGCAAACAGTTGATTCCCGCCGACGTAATGCGCAGCGTTCACACCGGTTATGCCGATACCGTTCGCGACAGCCCGCCGTTCACCGGCAACGGCAAATACGGTTTGGGCTGGCAAATCGGAAAATACCGCGATGAAAATGTGATTTATCATCACGGCGGTTACGCGGGCTGGAGCAGCCACGTTTCATATCTGCCGGACAAGAAAATCGGCGTCGCCGTGATGATCAATGAAAGCACCGCCGGCGGACGCATCGGGCATCTGCTGGCGACGTATGCCTACGACCGGTGGCTCGGAACCGAAACTGCTGAAAATTACGCGAAACAGATGACGGACATCGCCGAACAATACGGCAAAATGAAGCAGGCGCAAATCGCTTCGTTCCGCAGCCGCGCGTCGCGAACTTCGCAGCTGACCAAACCGCTGGCGGATTACGCGGGCAGATACAGCAACGACTTGCTCGGAAATCTCGACATCAGCGTCGAGCAAAATACGCTCGCGGTGCGAATGGGTAATATTCACGTCGTTTCAACGCCGTTCACTGAAAAAGAGAGCATCCGCGTCGAAATGAATCCGGGACAAGGTGAAGTTATCAAGTTTGAGGTTAGCGGCGCAGGTAAAATCAATTCGTTAACTTACGCAGGCGTCAATTTTACAAGAGTTGTTCGCTAAAAAGTTTCTCTTTTTTTTCAATTTATCAAACGAAAAGATTGAGCCGCGACATCACTAAAAATTAGGATGGTGTCGCGGCTCGAATCCGTTTTAGCTTCGTTTTGCAATGATTTTATATTTGACTGCACTTTTAACGGCTTGCGTAAAATCAGTTTTTTGACAACCGAAATAATATTTCCACCATCACATGCAACTTAAATTTCCAGCCCTTAATTAAATCTTTAACACGAATGACGCCAGATAAATGGAAGAAAATTGATGAAATTTTTCAGAAAGCGGTTGATTGTCCGGCAGCTCAACGGGCATCTTTTGTTCGACAGCTGTGCGGCGATGATGTTGAACTGCAAGCCGAAGTAGAACTGCTTATTTCCAACAGCGTTACCGGCAATTCATTTCTCGAAGCGCCGGTTTGGTCGGATGATATTTTTTCTCAAGTTACTTTAAGAGATAAAATCGCTTCGTTTTTCGATGAAGACGATGTTCATTGCCAAAAAGACGATTGGCACGTCGGGCAAACAATCGGTCCGTATCATTTGGATGAAGAAATAGGTCGAGGCGGAATGGGCGTTGTTTATTTGGCATCGCGCGAACAGGATTTCCGCCAGAAAGTCGCGCTGAAAATCGTCAAGCGCGGAATGGACACGGATTTTGTTTTGCGCCGCTTCAGACAAGAACGACGCGTGCTCGCGGCGCTCGATCACCCGCATATCGCGCGTTTGCTCGATGGCGGAACCACTGCGGACGGGCGACCGTATCTGGTAATGGAATATATCGAAGGCTTGCCGATTGACCGTTTTTGTGACGAACAAAAATTAACGATTGCCGAACGTTTAAGATTGTTTCAATCGGTTTGTTCCGCCGTTGCTTTTTCACATCAGCGGTTGGTTATTCATCGCGACATCAAACCATCGAATATTTTGGTGACGAAAGACGGAACGCCCAAACTGCTCGATTTCGGAATTGCCAAACTGCTCGATCCGGCGCTCGCCTCGCCGAGCTATCAGCCGACCGCGACCGCTGCCCGAATGATGACGCCGGATTACGCCAGCCCCGAACAATTGCGCGGCGAAGAAGTAACGACCGTCAGCGATGTTTACAGTCTCGGCGTGCTGCTGTATTTTCTTTTGACCGGACATCTGCCTTTTAATTTTGCGATTGCCGCCCAGCGCGGCAATTTCGCTCAGATCGTCTCCGAACAAAAACCGGAAAGACCGAGCGCCATCGTGACGGGAAGCCGCAAAACCACGCTCAAAAATACCGGCGGACAAATTGATAAAAATTTTTCGACCGCAGTCGCGGAAAATCGCCGCACGCAGCCGGAACGATTGCGGCGCTATCTCGCCGAAGATTTGGACAACATCGTTCTTAAAGCGCTGCGCAAAGAAGCGGATAGGCGTTATTCTTCCGTCGAACAATTTTCCGAAGATATCCGGCGTCATTTAAGCGGTTTGCCGGTCAAAGCGCGCGGCGACGATTTCGTTTATAAATCGCGCAAATTTATTCAAAGGCACAAAACCGGCGTTGTTGCCGCCGCTCTTTTAACCGTGACGCTTGCCGGCGGAATCACGGCGACCGGATGGCAGACGACAATCGCCAATCAGGAACGCGCGCGCGCCGAATTTGAAAAAGAGCGCGCCGAACGCCGTTTCGATGAATCGCGCCGCCTGACCGAATCTTTAATGTTCGAGATGCACGATGCGATTCAAAATCTGCAGGGCGCGACAGCGGCGCGCGAGCTGTTGGCGAAAAGAACGCTCGAACATCTTGATAATCTCGCTTCGGAAGCCGCCGGAGACGCCGGGTTGCAGCGCGAACTTGCCATCGCTTACATCAATCTCGGCAACGTTCAGGGAAATCCGTATTATCCAAATTTGGGCGACACGAACGGCGCGCTGGCGAGCTACCGCAAATCCGAAAATTTATCCGCCGCTTTATCGGCTGATCAACCGGAAAACGTTAAATTGCAGCGTCTCTACTGGCTGACGCAAATCCGCATCGGCGATGTTTTGACGGCGCAGGGAGATTGGCAAAACGGGAAACAAATTTACACTCAAGCGCTTTCGCTCATCGAAAAATTAGCGGCAGCCAATCCGGCGGAAAAATCTCTGCGTGCTGACGTGGCGAGCAGTTATGACCGGCAGGAAAATATATCGGTCAAAGCCGACGATTTTCAGGGAGCGCTCGCTTACTACGGAAAAGCGTTGGAATTTTTTGAACAGATGGCAGACAGTAATCCGGGCGACGATGCGATTCTGCGGTCACTCGCTGCCGCTCACGGCAAAATCGGCATCACTCACGTCAAAGCCGGAGCGCCGGAAAAAGCATTGCCGAGCTACGAAAAACTTTTGCGAATCAACGAATCGCGCTTGGAGAAAGATCCGTCGAACGCCGTGACGCTCGACGATGTCGCCGGAAGTCGGCGCGTGATGGGCGACGCGCTGACCGCTCTCGGCGATTACCGAAAAGCCTTTGAAAATTACAACAAACAGCTGCAAATATACAACCAATTAGCCGCCGCCGATTCGGTCAACATCAAAACCGCCGTCGAGCTTGCCGTCGCTTATCAGCGTTTGGGAATTCTGGAAACCAAAATCAAAAATTTTGCAAAAGCGCTTGAAAATCACGAAAAAGCTTTAACGGTTCTGCGCCAAGTTGAATTAAAAAATCCAGCCAGCACGTTTATCCTCGACCAATTACCGGCGGCGTATTATTATCTCGGACAAGTCAATTTCGCACTCGCCTCGTCCGCAAAAACCGTCGCCGTCAAAAACATTCGCTTGGAAAAAGCGTGCTCTTTTCTGGCACAAAATAAAAAAGATTACTCTCAAATTTCTGTTCCAAACGCCGCACTGCCTGAAGGTGAAAATTTATTGAACGCCATCGAAAAACGACTCGCCGAATGCCAAAGCGGTTTAGCTGAAATTAAATAATTCGCAGTAACGCAATATTGTTAAAAGCGCGTCTGATAATTTAAATACAGTCAATCTTTCTCTATTTCACTGAAACATTGCACATCAAGACCAAATAAAATTATTTCGCTTGGTTAGTAAGATTCTGCTTTATTACCAAAACGGCATATAAAAACACTGCTCTCATTTTTTCCAAACTCGCCGAGCGCTAAACCAAGTTCGTCTCTCGGTCGGAGAGCTAAATCGGAATAACCTGATAAGTTGAAATTCATTAGTCACAGAACTGCCCTAATTTATTGAAAGAATCAATTTTTGTAACTAAACAATGTAATAAACGAATGCAACCATATATGTTATCAGACCCAATGATTAAATTCTCAGCAATGGCAGCTATTTAGGTGAATCGTAAAATCGTGGTTCCCGGCGGTTTGCGCGCTCGGATTTTTCTCTTGACGATTTCGCGCAAAAATATTTCTTGTCTTTGTTTGGCAACTTCTGTATTTTTATCTCGTCGCTTAATTCTGTTATCTGTTGAGGTCAAACTGCTAATGCCAGCTTTCAACTATTGGTCAGCATTTTGATACGGATTTTAGTTCCGTTCTCATTTTGGTCGTAAAACTCGAACAGCAAATTGAAATTTTTGCTTTAGCTTTAGCCATTCAAACTTGATCGCATATTCAGGTATCTGAAACAAACTTTTTCGCGCATCGTCAGGAAATATGACGCTTGAATAAAGCCGTTGGAAATAAATGCAGCGAGCTTTTCAAACTGCGCTAAGAACATTGACCGTCGCCGAATATCGGGCGGAAATTAAACCGGGCAAACAAACTTTTGTCTTATTCATATTCATACTTGTATTTTTAATATTGATTTGCACACATCAACCCTTAAAACTCACAGCAGATTGGTGAACTCTCTTAAAACTTTCAGTTTGATATGTTTGTTTTCGCTCGCCGCCGCCGCCCAGTATCGTTTCGACTCGTGGACGACCGATAACGGATTGCCGCAGGCTTCGGTCAATTCGATTTTGCAGACGCGCGACGGGTTTTTGTGGATGACGACTTTCGGCGGTCTCGTGCGGTATGACGGGATGCGTTTTGACGTTTATAATTCGGGCAATACAAAAGGTTTGCGAACGAGTCGTTTTTTGAAACTGCTCGAAGATAAAGACGGCAATCTCTGGATTACGACCGAAGGTCAGGGAATCGCGCGCTTTCGTGACGGGATTTTTACGACCTACACGACGGAAAACGGTTTGAACAGCAATCAGGTCGGGCGAGTTGATATTGATTCGGACGGCGATTTACTGATTGATGAACACGACCGAACGCTCGAATGGAAAAACGAGGCTTTTGTGCCGCTTGCCGCCGAAGAACCGGAAAATATTCTTTTTCGCACCGCGACGGGCGCGAGTTGGACTTTTAAGAATTCGCATTTGCGGAAAATCGAAAACGGGCGCGCGGCGGTTGATTTGGTGACGGATTTTAACGTGCTGCGCGTTTTTCAGGATTCAAAAGATCGGCTCTGGATCGCCGCCGACAAAAATCTTTTGCTGATGCTCAAAGACAGCAAGCTGACGAGTTATTCGCAGGCGGATAATTTTCCCGACGCGCGGTTTACGACCGTTTTTGAAGATCGGCAAGGCGCAATTTGGTTCGGCACGCCCGTCGGTCTGGTGCGTTACAAAGATGAAAAATTCACCCGTTACGCGGCGGCTGACGGATTGACCGGCGATGTCGTCACAGCCGTTTATCAAGACCGTGAAAACACGATTTGGGTCGGCACGCAGAAAGGTTTGAGCCGTCTGACGAGTCGCGCCGTCACGACTTATTCGAGTGCCGACGGTTTGGCGGCGGACAATATCTATCCGATTTTTCAGGACGCGGCGGGTAAAATCTGGATCGGTTCGTGGTCGGGTCTGACGGTTTACGAGAACGGCGTTTTTCAAAATGTCGGCGAGCGTTTCGGGGCGGCGAACGATAATGTGACGGCTTTAACGGAAGACTTGGACGGAAATCTCTGGCTCGGATTTTGGTCGGGCGAGGTTAAACGCTGGAAAAACGGTGAGCCGACGAATTTTCTGCTTAAAAATTCCGGCGCGAACGTCCGAGTCATTTACCAGGACCAAACCGGAAATATGTGGTTCGGCACGAGCGAAAATCTGGTTAGATTGCAGGACGGCAAACTGACCGTCTTTACGACGAACGACGGAATTTCCGGCGAACAGATTTTCGCATTGCACGAAGACCGGGAGGGAAATCTCTGGATCGGCACGGATGCCGGTTTGACCGTTTACCGGGACGGAAAATTTACCGCTTTGAAAGGCGCGGAAGAAGTTCCGGCGAACATCGTGCGTTCGATTTACGAAGACGCGGACGGCACACTTTGGTTCGG
>SXVE01000228.1 GCA_005790265.1 Acidobacteriota bacterium
CTGAATCTTCCGAAATTTGAGTTAGAATAATTACAATTAAAATTGATGTCAAGACAAAAGGTAAGGCGCTCGAACAATTTTTAGTTTTTTGTTTCGAGATGCCGCCAAATGAAAACTTGTCGCCGGCGAAAATCGTTTTTTTGAGCGTTGAGATTATCGCCGTTTACGCTTTGGCGGCGCTGATTTTCACTCTAACCGTTGTAGCTGAAAATAGGGCGAGACAGCCGGGTGTGAACGCTATGACAAAAAACTTTGCGCCGACAGCGGCTGATTGCGATTGATTGGTCGGCGATTTGTCTGGTAAGTTACAAAGCGACCGACGACAAAAGGTTTACGATTAAAATGATTGTGAATTGGAATCGAAACGGCAAGCGGCGCGAATCGGCAGTACGAGATTTCCGCGCTGTTTTGGTGTTGCGCCGCCGGTTAAACGGTTGATAGCGCACCGCATTCGGGCACAAACGCGGCAAACAAACTGATTAAGAGTGACGGAGTATTTAATGAACAACGAAACTAAAAACCCAATCGGCGATGCGAGCGCGCGAGCGCGCGAAAAAAATCATTCTGTCGTTTCGCCGAATAATGCGGCGATCAACGATGACGCGGTTTCAAAACAAAATCCGCTTGTCGAACTGCAAAAATACGGACAGAGTTTCTGGCTCGACAACATTAATCGTGTGTTGATTACGAGCGGCGAACTGAAAAAAATGGTTGACGAAGACGGGTTGCGCGGCGTGACATCGAATCCGACGATTTTTGAAAAAGCCATTACCGAGTCCGACGCGTACGACGAAGAATTCGCGCAAGCCGTAAAGGAAAACCAAAGCTTTGAAGTCGCCGCCGTGACCGCCGCTTTAACGACCGGCGACATCAAATTCGGCTGCGATATTCTGCGTCCGGTTTTCGACGAAACGGAAGGCGGCGACGGCTACGTTTGTCTCGAAGTCGGACCGCAGCTCGCGCGCGACACTGACGGCACGATTGCCGAAGCCAAACAGCTGCACGAACGTGTCAATCGCCCGAATCTGATGATTAAAGTTCCGGCGACCGCCGAAGGAATTCCGGTGATCGAGCGATTGATTACCGACGGAATCTGCGTCAACGTGACTTTGATGTTCGCGCCGGAAACTTACGAAACCGTCGCCGAAGCGTATTTGAAAGGCTTGGAAAATCGCGCGGCGCGCGGCGAGTCAATTAAAGAACTGGCTTCAGTCGCCAGCATTTTCGTCAGCCGCGTGGACACGAAAGTTGACCAATTAATCGAAGCGAAAATCAGTGAAACGATTGATGAAAACGAACGGCAAAATTTGAAAAATTTAATCGGGAAAACCGCCGTCGCCAACGCCAAAACGATGTATGAAAAATATCTCGAATTATTCGGCGAAAACAATGAACGCTGGCGAAAATTAAAAGAAAAAGGCGCGAACCCGCAGCGTCTTTTGTGGGCTTCGACCTCGACGAAAAATCCGGCGCTGCCCGATACTTATTACGTCGAAGCGTTAATCGGCGAAAACACCGTTGACACGATGCCGCCCGCAACCGTCAAGGCTTTTCGCGATCACGGCAAAGTCGCCGCAACGCTCGAAAGCGGATTCGGCGAAGCGCGCGAAACTTTGCGCCAAGTCAGCGCCGCCGGAATCAACTTGGACAAAGTTTTCGCCGAATTACTCGAAGAAGGCATCGCCGGATTTGTTAAATCTTTTGAAAATCTGACCGCTGCGCTGCTCAAAAAACACGACGAACTGACAGCGATCAAGCGATGATTTTTGTTTGTTTCGCCAGCGATTGAATCAAACTGTAAATTTCATCGCGCAAACTGATTTTTATCGCGCGATTGCATCTCGTCGCCAAAGTTGGATTTTCTTATCTTGATTTTTCGGCACGCTTTATTTATTTGCAAATAAAATTTAGTTCAAAACTCTGGAGCGTAACATTGGTCAATCGAGAGCGGGCAAAACAGATAAGCAGAATAATTTGTTAAAATTTTTCGCTTACGAAAAACAAACCGATTCGACTTTATTTGATTTGTGCGGAACTCAAACCAATCACGGAGTTTCCGCCTGAATTCAAGATCCTGCAAATCAACAGCGGGAAACAACTTTCCAAAATTTGTTCTCGACAAACGTTCAAATGCGGCGAGCGTGATTTGACGCGGCTCATTTCCAGCGGTAAAAAAGCTCGTCTCACAAATATTCAAAGCCAAAAACGACATACAAATTCACGCGAATAAACCCGAATTTCCAAGCTTTTTCATCATTCCGAAACTTTGTGATCGGATTTGTGAGTTGCTTTCCCTCCGAAATTTTTCGCGGTAAAAAATTCAGCCGCGCCGCCAAAACAGGTGTTGACACCTGGCTAAATTCAGGTGTTAACACGGATTTTCAAAACCGCAAATGGTCTTTACACTCTCTTTTTGGACACTCCTTTTTTTCCCGATGAATTTGAATTTAACAAACAACACAGCGATGAAAATCCTGATCGTTGACGACCGCGAACCGGCGCGGCGGATGATCAAGCGCTATTTATGCCATTTAACCGGCGAGTTCGGCGAATGCACCGACGGTGCCGACGCTCTCGATGCTTACCGCGCGTTTATGCCCGATTGGGTGTTGATGGACTGGGAAATGAAGCAGATGGACGGACTAGCCGCGATGCGCGACATTATCCGCGCTTTTCCCGCCGCGCGGATTGTGATGGTCACGCAATACTGCGATGTGGAACTGCGCCGCGCGGCGAATGAAGCGGGCGCGTGCGGATTTTTTCCGAAAGACGATCTGCTCGATTTAAGCGAATTTTTTAAGAATCAATTATTAGCGAACGTATAAATAAAGATATGACACAGCGATTGAAGATCAGAATGCTGCTCGTTTTGAGCCTCAGTTTTATAATATTCAGCGCGGCGCAGGCAGCGCGGGCGGCGACATTTACGGTTGACACGAATGCCGACAACGCGGCTTTGACGGCTTGCATCGACGCTCCGAACGATTGCAGTTTGCGCGGCGCGATCAGCAGCGCGCCCGCCGGAACCACGATTAATTTCAGCGTGACCGGCACGATCACTTTGACCGGCGGCGAAATCGGCATCGCCAAGGATTTGACGATTATCGGTGCGGCGACCGCGCCCGGCATCACGATTTCGGGAAATAATGCCAGCCGCATCTTCACCGTTACTTCCGGCACGGTCAATCTCTCGACTCTGACTCTCAGCGGCGGCAACGGTCGCTCCGGCATCGTTGACAGCTACAACGGCGGCGCCGTCTATAATTC
>SXVE01000229.1 GCA_005790265.1 Acidobacteriota bacterium
GAAATCGGAAAATCCCGGTTTGCCGGTATTCCTGCTCGGACACAGCGCGGGCGGCGTGACAGCTTGCATTTACACGCTCGATCATCAAACGGAAATTGACGGGCTGATTTGCGAGAGCTTCGCGTATGAACTGCCCGTGCCGGACATCGCGCTGACTTTTCTGAAAGGCTTGAGCTACATCACGCCGCACACACACGTTTTCAGTCTAAACAACAAGGATTTTTCGCGCGATTCGGCGGTTGTCGAATCAATGAACGAAGACATTCTCATCAAAGGCGAATCGCAGCCGGCGCAAACCGCCAAAGTAATGATCAACGCCCGTGCGCGGCTGAAAGAAGAATTTCCAAAAATTACTTTGCCCGTGCTGATTATGCACGGCACGCTCGATAAAGCGACCAAACCGAGCGGCAGCCAGCATTTTTACGAACAAGTCGGCTCGACGGACAAAACGCTGAAGTTGTACGACGGACACTTTCACGATTTGCTCAACGACACGGACAAAGAAGTCGTGATGGCGGACATTCAAAGCTGGATTGACGAGCGTATTCCCGCACGAGAGGAAACGTCCGCTGTTTCCGAAGTTTAACGAAGCTGCTGACATTAAGCGCAACAGAAATCCGTATGTTGATAGAAAACCGCATTCCATTAGTGGACGAGATTCTGAAGCAATGGAAAAAAGAACTCGGAAACGATTATGACGGTTACAAAAACCACGTTTACCGAATGATTAATTTCTGTTTCGCTCTGCACGACGCCAATCGCGAAGAGCGGGAAAAGATCATTATCGCCGGATGTTTTCACGACCTCGGAATTTGGTCGAACCAAACTTTTGATTACTTGCCGCCTTCGATTGTTTTAGCCAAAGATTATTTGCGGCAAAACAAACTCGAACAATGGATTCCCGAAATCGAGTTGATAATTAATCAGCACCACAAACTGGGAAAATACGACGATAGTCAACATCCTTTAATCGAAGTTTTTCGGCAAGGCGATTTGGTGGATTTTTCATTGGGCATCGTCAAATGCGGCTTGCCTAAAACTTTTATAAAAAGCGTCAAAAATCAATTTCCGAAGGCCGGATTTCACAGGCGGTTAGTCAAATTGGCAGGCGGATGGTTTTGCCGTCATCCGTTGAATCCGCTGCCGATTTTAAGATGGTAACGCCGTCAGCCGCAACGCCGCAAAATCGCCGCTGGCTGAATTGCGGAACTCAAAAAAATCTCGATTAAAAACATTTTGTAAATAAGGAAAAATTATAGAAATGAAACATTTATTAGTTAATGCAAACAACGTTTTACCGTTTTTCGGCAGTTTTGCCGTCGCGCTCTTAGCTTGCGCCTCGCTT
Organism: Acidobacteriota bacterium; assembly: GCA_005790265.1. Taxonomy (GTDB): domain Bacteria; phylum Acidobacteriota; class Blastocatellia; order Pyrinomonadales; family Pyrinomonadaceae; genus SXVE01. The sequence goes on from SXVE01000229.1 coordinate 1,346, forward strand.
TTTTTGATGGGCGCGGTTCATCAAGTTCAGGGACAGGAAACGAACGCCAAAAAAACCGTCGTTCTCGTTCACGGCGCGTTTGCCGACGGCTCATCGTGGGAAAAAATCATTCCGTTTTTGCAGAAGCAAGGCTTGAATGTGGTCGCGGTGCAAAATCCTTTATCGTCGCTCGCCGATGATGTCGCCGCCGCGAAACGGGCGATTGAAGCCGCGCCGGGCGAAGTGATTCTGGTCGGTCATTCGTGGGGCGGCGCGGTGATTACGCAGGCGGGAGTTGACCCGAAAGTTTCCGCGCTCGTCTACGTCGCCGCCTACGCGCCAAACAAAAATCAGTCAACCAACGAATCGCAGAAAGATTACCCGAAACAGGGATGGCTCAACGCGATTAACGTTGATTCGGGCGGATTCGTCACGCTCAAACCGCAAACGGTCGCCGATTTTTTCGCGCAGGATTTGCCGGCGGCGCAGACGAGCATAATGGCGGCAACGCAAGGACCGTCCGCCGCCAAATGTTTCGACGAAAAAATCACCGAAACCGCGTGGTCGAGCAAGCCCTCGTGGTATATCGTCGCCAGCAACGACCGGATGATTCCGCCCGATCTGGAACGCGCGCTCGCCAAAAAAATAAACGCCAAAACAACCGTTTTGCCGACCAGCCACGTGCCGATGCTGTCAAAACCGAAGGAAGTCGCCGACGTGATTTTAGCCGCTGCCGGAATCGCTAAAAAGTAGCTTTTACGCCGTTTAATCAAGCTGACGGCAATCAATTTCAACTGTTTGCAAAAATTATTATTTCACCCGAATTAATTACAAATAAATAATCAATTCGGGTGTTACGAACAACCGAAAACCGCTTTACGATTGTTTTACTCGACGTCTTAATTAAATTCAGAAAATGAGAAAAAGCTCTTTGATGAGCGGAAAAATTAGAAAAAACTTATGTCAGAAAAAATTCATTCATTAATCAAACCCGACGAGATTGCCCTTGTTTTAATTGACCATCAGCCGCAAATGCTGTTCGGCGTGCAGTCGATTGACCGGCAAACGTTAATCAACAACACCGCCGGACTCGCCAAAGCCGCGAAGATTTTCAACGTACCGACGGTTTTGACGACGGTAGCTGCAAGCAGTTTCAGCGGTCCGCTTTTGCCGCAGGTGCAGTCGGTTTTTCCCGATATTGTTCCGGTTGACCGCACCTCGATGAATTCGTGGGACGACGCCAATTTCAAAAAAGCGATTGAAGCGACGGGTTGCAAAAGATTCGTCATTGCCGCGCTCTGGACGGAAGTTTGTCTGGTGATGCCGGTGATCGAAATGCTCGAAGCAGGCTACGAAATTTATATCGTGACCGACGCTTCGGGCGGAACTTCGCTCGATGCCCACGAACGCAGCATTCAGCGTCTGATTCAAGCCGGAGCCGTGCCGGTGGTTTGGCTGCAAGTGCTGCTTGAGTTGCAGCGCGATTGGGCGCGAACGGAAACTTACGAAGCGGTCATCGGACTCTGCAAAGAACACGCCGGAGCTTATGGCGCGGGCATCTTTTACGCCAAATCAATGCTCGGCGAACACGCCAATGAAAGCGGACAATAAATAACAAAAGCAGTTTCAACCGCAGATTGACGCGGATAACGCAGATAAAAAATAAGATAATCCGAATCTTTTATCGAAAATCGTCCGTGTGAATCTGTGTCCATCTGTGGCTGATAGATTCCTGTTTTTCAATAAATTAAAGGCTGAACGAAATTATCAACCGGCGCGACTTTATTAAAGCGGGAATCGCTGCCGGAATCGGCGGCGCGTTACACGGAGAAATTATGAGTATCGAAAACGAAGCGGTTTCAGCGGATTTAATCATCATCAATGCCAAAATCGCGACGCAGAACGCGCAACGCGAATTCGCCGAATGCGCCTGCATCAAAGACGGAAAATTTGTTTTCGTCGGAAAAGAGCGCGAAGCGATGCGTTTTAAAGGCGAAAAAACGCAAATCATCAACGCGCAAAAGAAAACCGTGATTCCCGGTTTGAACGATTCGCATACGCACCCGATTCGCGGCGGGCTTAATTACAATCTCGAACTCCGCTGGGACGGCGTGAATTCATTGACGGACGCGCTTGAGATGCTCAAAATTCAGGCGCAAAATACCCCAGCTCCGCAATGGATTCGCGTAGTCGGCGGCTGGACTGAATTTCAATTCAAGGAAAAACGGATGCCGACTTTAGCAGAAATCAATGCCGCCGC
>SXVE01000022.1 GCA_005790265.1 Acidobacteriota bacterium
AGACTTTCGATACGCAGATTCAGGATTATCTGCGGCAGTTTACGAGCGAAGTTGAAGTTGCCGACGATAAGGGCAAAGGCAACGTCGCTTCCCTTTTACTCAACAAGCAGGCGGAACGCTTTTCCGAATTCAAACGCGCCAATCTGATTGACGGTTTCGAGCATCAGCAATTGATTCTTTTGATTCGCGAATGTTTCGATCAGCAGGGCGCGTGCGAGCGAATCAAAACTTTTCCGTTTCCGCGCTTTTACGGGCTTTACAGCGATCTGGTCGTCAAGGTTTTCACGTTTATGTTGCCGTTCGGTTTGATTGATCTGATGTCGCAGCTCGGCAGAAACGCTTCGTGGCTGATAATTCCGCTCTGCACCTTAATCGCCTGGATTTACAACACGATTGAGCAAATCGGCGATATGAGCGAAAACCCGTTTGAAAACGCCATCAATGACGTGCCGATGACGTTTATCTGTCGCAACATTGAAATTGATCTGCGCGAAATGCTCGGCGAAACCGATCTGCCCGAAAAACTGACCGCAGTGGACGACGTTTTGCTTTAACAATAATTTTATGACAACTGACAAAATAAAAATTGCCGTTTTCGGCGGTTCGGGTTACGGCGGGAGCGAGCTTTTGCGGATACTTTTGGCGCACCCGAACGCGGAAATCGCGCTTGTCACGGCGAATGAACACGCGGGAAAAGCGGTTGGCGCGGTGCATAAGAATTTGTTCGGGCTGACTGATTTACAGTTTGAGCGCGCCCCCGAAGATTTATCAACACTCGAAACGATTGATGTCGCTTTTTTCGCTTTGCCGCACGGTCAGGCGCTCAGTTTAATTCCAAATTTGCCGGAAAATGTGAAAGTCGTTGATCTTTCCGGCGATTTTCGGATTAACGACAAAGATGTTTTCAAGCAGTTTTATAAACTCGAACATACCGCCGATGAATTGCAATCGAAATTTGTTTACGGATTGGCGGAAACCAACCGCGAAGCGATTAAATCCGCAAACTACGTCGCCAATCCCGGATGTTTTGCGACGGCGACGCTTCTGGCGCTCGCTCCCGTAGTCAAAAGCGGTTTGCTAACCGGAAAAGTTATCGTTGACGCGAAAACCGGTTCGTCCGGTTCGGGCGCGAAAGCGGCGGCGAACACGCATCATCCGCAGCGAATGACGTCGTTTTACGCTTACAAACCGTTTCAACACCAGCACGTTCCCGAAATCGAACAGCATTTGCGAGAAATCGGCGAATTTCCGCACGATTTTATTTTTATGACGCACAGTTTGCCGGTTGCGCGCGGAATTTTCGCGTCCGTTTATCTGGAAACGACGAATCTGTTGACCAACGAAGACGTGAAAAATCTTTACGAACTGTTTTATAAAGATTCGTTTTTCGTGCGCATCGTCGAGAATTCGCCGGATATAAACTGGGTGAAAACGACGAATTTCTGCGACATCGCGGCGCATTCCAACGGCAAACAAATCGTCGTTTTTTCGGCGATTGACAATTTAGTCAAAGGCGCGAGCGGACAAGCGGTGCAGAATATGAATCTGATGTTCGGACTGGACGAAACGACCGGATTGCGATTAGTTGGGACTAATCCATAAAACTTTTAGCCACAGAGAACACGGAGAACACGGAGAAAGAGAGTTGTTTACATTTATGAAGAATCTCTCTGCGAACTCGGTACGCTCTGTGGCAAAATTATAAAAAACTTATGACTGAAAATAACGCCATATTAAACGATGAAACACGCGCGAATCTGAAAGATTTGAGCAAAGCGATGCTGCGCCTGCACAAAACTCTGCTCGATGCGGCGAAGGCTGAATACGAATCGAAAAACGGCGCGATTGCGAGCGTCAACGAGTATTTTCAATTAGTGATTGACGATCCGCATTTTGCGTGGCTGCGCAAAATTTCTTCGCTGATCGCGCTGATTGACGAAGCCGTTTCGGTGCGTCGTCCGGCGAGTGAAACAGAAGCGAAAGCGTTGGAAAATGAGGCAAAATTGCTTCTGAATTTTCAGGACGGCGACAGCAATTTCAACGATAAGTTTCAAATCGCGCTGCAAAATAATCAGGACGCCGTTCTCGGTTACAACGACGCGCTGAAATACCTGAATTAAACGATGAAAATCAAACTTTTGGTGTTTTGCGCGGCGCTGCTGCTGTTTGGCACAACGATCTCCGCGCAGATTTACGAACGCGCGAATCTGTGGCAAAAAGAAATTGACGCATTCGCCGAAATTGACCGCCGCCAAACGCCGCCGGAAAAAGCGATTTTGTTCGTCGGCAGTTCGAGTTTTCGCGGCTGGCGAACTTTGCGCGACGATTTTCCGCGCGTCAAAATTATCAATCGCGCATTCGGCGGCGCGCATCTCGAAGACGTGATTTTTTACGCCGCGCAGACGATTGCGCCGTATCAGGCGCAGACGATTGTCGTTTACGCGGGCGACAACGACATCGCGGCGGGCAAATCGGTCGAACGGGTTTTTAATGATTGGCAGACGCTCGTCGCTTTGATTCGCCAAAGCGCGCCGCAGTCGCGCATCGTTTTCGTTTCAATCAAGCCGAGTCCGTCGCGCCGTGAATTCTGGAGCAAATTCCAGCAGATGAACGCGCTCGTCAAAGCTCAAACGGTGAAAGATAAACGCCTGATTTTCGTAGATATCTGGAACGAAATGCTGACGGCGAACGGCGAACCGCGCGAAGAACTTTACCTCGGCGACCGTCTGCATATGAAACCCGAAGGCTACGCGATCTGGCGCGCGGCGCTGGCAAAATATTTGAAATAAAAACGAGAAAAAACGTGCAAGAGGAAACAAAAAAAGAAAATTTACCGCTCAAAATCCGCCGCGCCAATGTTGCGGATACGGAAGTTTTAGCGCGCATCGGCTGGCAGTCGTTCGATGAAGCGTTTGCCGATCATCCCGCAAATCACCCGGACGATATGCGCGTTTATATGAACGAAGCGTTTTCCGTCGCCACGATTGAACGCGATTTG
>SXVE01000230.1 GCA_005790265.1 Acidobacteriota bacterium
CAGAAATTACGTCGTTTGATGCACGAAATGCAAACCGTGTTGGTCGCCTACTCAGGCGGAGTTGACAGCGCTTATCTCGCATTAATCGCTACTCAGGAACTCGCTAAAAACGCCGCTTGTCTGCTTGGGTTATCGCCGAGCGTTTCGCAGATTCAGCGCGAAGAAGCCGAAAAAATAGCCCGCCGATTTGATTTTAATTTTCAAACGGTTGACACCGAAGAATTCGACAATCCTAATTACACAAACAATCCGACGAATCGCTGTTACTTTTGCAAAAGCGAACTTTACGGCAAACTTTCCGCACTGGCAAAAACGCAAAACTTAAAGTTTGTGGTGGACGGAACCAACGCCGACGACACGAAAGATTATCGTCCGGGCAGAGCCGCCGCAGAAGAAAATCTCGTGCGCAGTCCACTCGTCGAAGTCGGTTTAACTAAACAGGAAATCAGAGAATTAAGCAAAAATCACCGATTGCCGACTTGGGACAAACCGGCGAGTCCGTGTCTTTCATCGCGGATTGCCTACGGCGTTCCGGTTACGATTGCGCGTTTATCCAAAGTCGAAAAAGGCGAAGCGATTCTGCGCGCCGCCGGATTTCGCGAATTTCGCGTGCGTCTGCACGACGAATTAGTGCGGCTCGAATTTGCACCGAGCGAACTGGAAAAAGCGCTGAATTTGCATTTGATTAAAACTTTGACCGGAAAATTCAAAGAACTCGGCTTTCGTTACGTGACGCTTGATTTAGAAGGTTACCGCACCGGCGCGATGAATGAAGTTTTGGAGTAATCAATTTTTGTAAGTATTTACGTAAACGTTGAAAAGCGTTTAACTTAATAATTGGAGTGGAAAAATAAAAATGGCAAATCCGATGGCAGATGAAATGCGGCGTTTTAAAGGAAGCGACGAAAAAAATCCGTTTGAGGCGATGAGTGAACGCTTTGACAGAGCGGCGCGAATATTAGGTTTGGAAGACGATTTTTACAAAGTATTAAGAGTGCCGAGCCGCGAACTCAAAGTTTACATTCCGGTAAAAATGGACAGCGGTCATCTGGAAGTTTTTGAAGGTTATCGCGTGCAGCACAATTTCGCGCGCGGTCCGGCAAAAGGCGGCATTCGCTATGCGCCCGACGTAACGCTCGACGAAGTAAAAGCGCTTTCCGCGTGGATGACTTGGAAATGCGCGGTCGTCAACGTGCCGTTCGGCGGAGCCAAAGGCGGAATCGTCTGCAATCCGATTCAAATGTCGCAGGGCGAGCTCGAACGACTGACCAGACGTTACACGGCTGAATTAATTGATTTTATCGGTCCCGACAAAGATGTGCCGGCACCGGATATGAACACGAACGAACAAACGATGGCGTGGATTATGGATACTTATTCAATGCACGCTCGTCATACGGTGAACGCCGTCGTCACCGGAAAACCGGTCGCGCTCGGCGGTTCACTCGGTCGCCGCGAAGCCACCGGACGCGGAGTTTTGTTTACGGTTAATGAAGCGATTAAGCGGTTTAAATTAACGCCGGAAAAAACTTCGGTGGTCGTGCAGGGTTCAGGAAATGTCGGCGGAATCGGAGCCGAATTAATGTATGAAAAGGGTTATAAAGTAATCGCAATTTCAGATATCGGCAGCGGTATTTATAATGCAAACGGTCTGAATATTCCCGAAGTTTTGAGTTATTTGAAAGCTAACAAAACGCTCGAAGGTTACGCTGAAGCCGATCACGTCGGTAATCAGGAATTGCTCGAAATCGAATGCGACGTTTTAGCGCCGTGCGCTACCGAAAATCAGATTACATCAGAAAACGCAGATCGGATAAAATGCAAAATATTGGCTGAAGGCGCAAACGGACCGACCACGCCGAAAGCCGACAAAATTCTGCACGACAAAGGGGTTTTCGTGATTCCGGACATTTTGGCAAATGCCGGAGGCGTGACGGTTTCCTATTTTGAATGGGTGCAGGACAGAATGGGATATTTCTGGCGCGAAGACGAAGTAAATCAGCGTTTAGAAGAGAAAATGGTTGCCAGTTTTAACGAACTGTGCCGATTTTCTGAACTCCACGACGTGGACACGAGAACGGCGGCGTATATGCTGGCGATTGACCGCGTCGCCTATGACACAAGAATGCGCGGAATTTACGCGTAGCATCAAACCGGCGCGCAGATAAAAATGCTTGATTTTCCGGTTGATCTGGAGTAATGTGTTAACGAGGGGCGGATTGAACTTCAAATATTTATTGACTTTGAAACGATACTCCCTTATAAATTTACAACTAATAACTTAATTGTTTGCGTTTTTACTAAAAAATTTGGTCAATGAAAGTTTGCAAGTTTTTTAGTGTATGTAATAATTGAGTAGCTTATTGAAAAGATTGATATTTATAGTTCTCTTAAACTAAGCTACAATTGAAATTTAATTTTAAATTATTTTCGGCGGAGGAATGTGATGAAACTCGCTAATAAAGCGTACTTGGTTGCGCTTATTTTGCTGTCATTCGCTTTTGCGGTGTCAGCACAAACTACTACAACTACAACAAATTCAGATGCAAGACCGGAGAAGGATAACCGAAATACGGCTCCGACTGTCGGCACCGGAGGTCCTCCAGGAGGTCCGACCGGTCTTTTTACCGTTTATGACGGTCAAACTTTAAGAAGAGGTGAGTTCACTTTCAGTGCGGCTTACAGCAACTTCGACCGCGATCCGGGTGATGTTGATATCACTGAAGTTCCGGTTAGCTTTCAAATCGGTTTAACCAACAACGTTGAATTGTTTTTCAATACCGATGCGTATCGCGCGGTAAAAGTAAACTCGCCGGCGAATCTTTCAAGTTTTTACTTGCCGAATTCACAATTGAGAATCGGCACGGGCTTGACGAGCGGCGCGGCTATCGTATTAGCTCCGTCGGGTCCGGGAACCGGACAGTTTGAAAACCGTGCAGTTTTTCGCCCGCAGGGAAATCAGGCGTTCACGCAGTTTCCTTTTATCGGCGGAAACGCTGGAACATTCGGATTTAACTCGCCGTTCTTCTCAGGACCGGCATTCGGTTTTGGAGCCGGTACGAACGCAACTTTAGGCGGCGTTGTTGACGGCGGAAACGGTGCAGACAATTTCCCGGGAATCGGTTCGGTTTACGGAAGCATCCTGCCGGGCGTCGTTCTTCAAACGGTTTGCCAGAACGGAACCACAACTTGTACAGCGGCTCAAACCGCTCCTTCAGTTTTTACAACGGCTCCAAGCTATTTGCCTGATGCTCCGTTTATCAACAGAACTTACGGCGAAAGCGCATTTAACACCTTTACGGTTGGCGCAAAAATTCGCTTTACCAGTGTGGATAATCCAATCGGTATCGGTGTAATTCCGTTTTATCGTTTTTATGCTGATCAAGTTGACGATTTCAGCGGCTTCAATCAGCTTCAGCGCGGTTCGAGCGCAGGCAGCGGCGGATACAATCCGTTCAGCAGCAATCGCGGCGATATCGGCGCAATTCTTTTTGCTGATGCTCGTTTGAGAAACTGGATTAACGTTTCGGGTAACGTCGGTTACATCTATAACAGCAGCATCAAAGGCGACTTTGGTACAACTGAAGATGTTACTTTCTTAGACCGCGGCGATGAAATTTTAGCGGCAGTCGGAGTTGACTTTCCGGTTAACAAATTTTTCCAGCCGATTTTGGAATTCCGTTCACAGCAATATGTTGGTGGACGTACACCTAATGCTTTCCAGAACAATCCGCTTGATGGATTGGCTGGTGTTCGTATCTTTCCGGCACGCTGGTTTGGCATGAGCTTCGCTTATCGCTATCACGCTAACCAACAAGACCGTGACAGCTTTGACGATGAAACTTCAAGCACCACGAGTGTTACCACGGTTGGCGGTGTTACTAGAACAAACACATTTAGTGGCGTTCCGGGCGGCTTCCGTACTTCAACCGATCCGCATGGATTTATCGTTCAGTTCTTCGCTGGTCGTCGTGACAAGCGTCAAGCTGAGATTGTTAACATTCCGGCGAACGTCACTGCAGTTGCATTAGGTGAAACGCGAGTAACTATTCCTTGCCGTGCTGGTTTTCAACCGCGTCCAGGAACAACCTGCAGCGATGACTTATCAGTAACAGTTGCGACAACTGCAACC
>SXVE01000231.1 GCA_005790265.1 Acidobacteriota bacterium
ATCGGCTTGCTCGAAGGCGACAATTACGAAAAACAGGCGAATCAGATTTACGCCAAAAACCTAAAAGGCAAACTCTTAATCGCGCACGGCGGAATGGACGACAATGTGCCGCCTTACAACAGTTACCTCGTTGTTGACGCGCTGGTGAAAGCCAACAAAGATTTCGATTTGCTGATTTTCCCGAACGCCCGCCACGGCTACGGCGCCGACAGTTTCTATATGATGCGGCGCCGCTGGGATTATTTCGTCCAGCATTTGATGGGCGCCACGCCGCCGAAGGAATACAAAATCACGCCGAAACAAGACCCGCGAATGACGGCGAATCGGTAGATTTTGCCAATAAAAAATTAGTTGAAATGTAAAAAAGGAAGGCAAGCTATATCAAAAGCTTGCCTTCCTTTTTTCTCTTCGTCAGCACTTTTTTGGAGGAAAGAAATAGGACACGGATTTGACGGAATAAACGGATCAAGACGGATTTAGTTAATCAAAAATCCGTTCTAATCAGTCTTTTCCGTCGAATCCGTGTCTTATTCCGTTTTCATTTGATTAAATTCTTGTGCCAATGAAGTCCGGCGTTTGATTCTACAAGCCGCTATTGATGTGTTTGTAAACGCCGAGCAAGCCGTAGCGATTTGCCGCGCCCGTTCGTTTGCCGAGAACCGCGCCGTTTTTGCCGATGACGACGACGTTCGCTTTTCCTTTTTGATAACCGTAGGCTTTGGAAACCGCGCCCGACCAATCGAGCAGCACGGAGTATTTCGTTTTGCTTTTGATAATGCGGCGCACGACGCCGCGCGCCAGTCGCGGCACGGCGCTCAGTTCGGCGATGCCGTAAACTTCGATTTTATCGCCGAATTGGTTATACATCGGTCGCACCCAGCCTTCGATTTGTTCCGCGCCTTCGCGGTCGCCGAAAATCAAAACGGTTACTTTATCGCGCGGAAAACTGACCGCCACCGACGCGTCGTTTTGATTTTTGAGCGTAAAACCGGAATTGCGCCGCGCCGCGCTTTTCGCCGCCGCATTCGCCGAACCGCTGCGTTTCGTCGCCGCCAAAGCGTCAACGCCGCCGCAAAAAATCGAAATCATCATTACCAACATTAAAAATTTTTTCATTTTCACTCCCGCCGCGCTCCGTTTTTCCGGGCAAAACTCGACCGCGCATCTCAAAAACAGATTGCCGTTAATTTAATAAAAATATTGATTTGAAGACCGCGCGCCGCAAATTTGAGCGAAAGATTGCGGCGCGTTTTTATATATATTAACAGTTTCGCCCGCCGGAATCTAAATTTCGGCGGGCGAAAAGAAACGGCGCAACAAAACTGCTAACAGAAATGCTTCGCCGGATATTTTGATGTTTATTTGATCTTTTTGCCTTTGGTCGTGCGACCGTTTTGCACCAAAATCAAGCCGATGACTTTTCCGCTCGAGTCTTTTTCAAACGAAATTTCGGCTTTCACGGCGGGAACGACGAACGCGGTTTCGGAAACGGCTTCGAGCTGCAATTTTCCTTGTCCGGGTCCGGTCGCCTGTCCGAAAAGTTTGTCGCCTTCTTTTGAAACGGTCAAAACGAAGCTCGGCGCGAGTTCGTAATCGCCGACGTAAGCGTCGAAAACTGCGGCGTTGATTTTTATTTCCTTGCCTTCAAGCCGATTGACGATTTGCGCGGCGTTCGCGTTGGTCGGATTAAGCGCGACGGCTTTTTTGTAATTAATGAGCGCTGATTCTTTTTGATTGTCCGCCAAATATGCTTCGCCGAGACTGTCATACGGATTCGCCGCGTTCGGAAACATTTCGACGTTCAATTTGAAAATCTCAATCGCGTCTTTCAATTTGCCGGAACGCAAAAGCTGATAACCGAGCGCGTTCAGTTCGCTTTCCGAAAAATCATACATCGCCGCGTTCGCGTTTTTGAGTTGGCGGTATTCCGCGACTGCTGCCGCGCCGCTTTTTTCCGTCGCGGTTTTGTAAAGCGTTTCGGCGATTGATTTTTTCGGTTGGTCGGCGGGTTGACCGTTTAGAATATTGGCGATTCCGGTCGTGATCGCGTCTTGATAACGTCCGAGACCGACATTATCGAGAATGATGACGGTTTGTTGTTTATCCGGCAATCTGGTCAGCAAGCTGTTGAAACCGTTGATGCCGCCGCTGTGCTGAACGAGTTTGGTTTTTTCTCCGCTTTTGCCAATCGGCTGCTCGGCGATAAAAAATCCGTAGCCATATTGCGAAAGTCCGGGCGTGAACATCAGATTTTTGCTTGCCGCCGAAAGAATTTTGTCCGCGTAAAGCGCCTGATCCCATTTGTATAAATCTTCGACCGTCGAATAAAGCGAACCGGCGGCGTAGGGAAGCGACATATCGAGATACGCGGCATTGCGATACCCGTCAGCGGTTTTTTCGTAACCGTTGGCGCGTTTCGGCAGAATCTCCGCATATTTATCGTAACCCGTATTCGTCATCGCGAGCGGCGCGAAAATGCGTTCCTGCAAAACAGTTTCGTAAGTTTTCCCCGTCACTTTTTCGATAATCGCGCCGAGCAGAAAATAACCGGAATTGTTGTATTTGAATTTCGTTCCCGGCTCGAATTCAAAATCGCCGCTCGAAAATGATTTGACGAAATCCGCAACACTGTAGGGATTGCGGCTGACTTTCGCGAAAAAATCAGGATGGCTCGTGTAGCTCGGAATGCCCGAAGTGTGATTGAGAAGCTGATGAACGGTAACTTTATCGCCCGTATCTTTGCGGTAATCCGGCAGATAATCGGTAATTTTCCCGTCGAGCTTGATTTTGCCTTCCGCCGCGAGCTGCAAAATCACCGCCGCCGTAAACTGTTTTGTCACCGAACCGATGCGAAATTTCGTGTCCGCCTGCACCGGAATCGCCCATTCCATATTCGCCATTCCGTAACCTTTGGCGTGCACGATTTTCCCCTTCTCGCCGACCAAAACCGCGCCGTTAAACTGCCCGTAATCGTGATAATTCTTTAACAATTCATCAATTTTTTTCGCATTATCCTGCGCAAAAGCGGCGCTCGCCGTCATCAAAGCGATGACGAATAAAATAAACAAGTTTCTGATTTTCACTGTGATTTTCTCCAACAAAATATTCGATAAAGTTTCGATTGCAAAAACTTTCGGCGTGACGATTTTGAATTTTATAAAGACGAAATATCGGTAAATCAACGCAAACAAAAGCCGCCGGAAAGTCTCACTTGAATGCTTAACGACGGCTCGATTGATTAGTTCAGACAAAAAGCGCGGCGCAACGGGAAATCTTTCGCTGAAATGATTAATATTTCGCCAAACGCCGCGCCGCTTTGACGATTTCCGAGATTTGCGGCGCGAACGGAAAATATTTTTCCTTATTTTTTCTCTAAAAACGAGCGCACCAACTCACCTTCTTTTTTGTCGAAATTAATTTCCAAAGCACAAGGCTCGGCAATATCCCAAAATCGGCAATCACCGTTTATACGGGAAACGTCTTTGATAAATGGGTTTAATTCTTTTTCTAACAAGAGCGTCCATTCGGAGTCTGAAATCGGAGTTAGTTGCAACGTCCTTTTATCTCCTGTTGACCATAAATCGCTGACTCGCAAAGGACGATATTTGGCGGCGATGATAGTTATTCCCTGTATTGTTCTTCCTTTACCGATAAAAAACGGGAACAAAGGGATGCCCGACGATTTCGGCAGTTTTAATATAAACGGCTCTCCAGTGCTATAAACAAAAGGTTTATCCAAATAATCTCCGTATGTGCCTTTCCCCTGTCCTTCAGGCGCGATGAAAATTCCTGCGGCAGAAGAATAACGTGGAATGACAAGAGTCTCGGAAATCGGTTTTCCTGTGGAAGCGTCAGTAATTTGAAAAGGCTGTTTAGGTATTTTCCTCTGCTGCGCCTCTACACAAATTGAAAAACAGTTCAAACTCAATATCGTTAATAGTGTCAGACAGATAAATTTCATTATAAAAATTATTTAATCAAGATTGGTTTTCTTTGACGTTGTGGTTTTTAGCCTCATTGTTTCAATAATTTGCCAATCTTCGCGCCGCTTCGACTATTTCCGAGATTTGCGGCAGGAAATAATCTTCCATCTGCGGCGCGAACGGAACCGGCGCGTCAATCGAAGCGACGCGGATGACCGGCGCGTCGAGCCATTCAAAGGCTTCTTCGGCGATGATCGCGGAGATTTCGCCGCCGATGCCGCCGGTTAAACTCGATTCGTGCAGAATCATCGCGCGGTTGGTCTTTTTGACCGTCGCCAAAATCGCTTCTTTGTCGAGCGGCGCGAGCGAGCGTAAATCAATCACTTCAACCTGCAAACCGTCTTCTTTTTCCAAAACGTCAGCCGCATCCAAAGCATTCAAAACCTGCGCGCCGAACGTGATGATTGATAAATCCACTCCTTCACGCGCCGTGCGAGCTTTGCCGATTTCGACGATGTAATCGTCTTCGGGCA
>SXVE01000232.1 GCA_005790265.1 Acidobacteriota bacterium
AAACGGCGGCGTATTGGAAATAAAAGTTTCCGCCGATAAAATGATCACCGTCAAAACGCCGACTTACGACGCGCCGAACGTGCGCAAAAACGCGAGCGGCTACCACCGGCACGAATGTCTCGACGCGGTTGATCTTTTCATCGGCAGCGAGGGAACGCTCGGCGTCGTCACCGAAGTCGAACTCGATTTATTGCCGAAGCCCGAAGGTTTATTCAGCGGAATCGTGTTCTTTAAAGATGAAAACGATTTATTAAACTTCGTCCACGAAGCGCGCGAATTATCGTTTGCGGCGAGAAAATTGCAGATTGCAGATTCTAAAACTCAAAACTCAAACTCGGACAATGCAATCCAAAATTCAAAATCTAAAACCCAAAATGCGATTGACGCTTCTTTAATCGAATATTTCGACGAAAACGCGTTGAAATTTATCAGCGAAAAGTTTCCCGCCGTTCCGTCGGACGCGAAGGGCGCGATTTTCTTTGAGCAGGAAACGACCGCCGATTCGGAAGATGAATTGTTCGAGCTTTGGAACGCGCTTTTGGAGAAACACCGCGCGGATTTGGAATCCTCGTGGTTTACCGTGACCGAACAGGACGCGGCGAAGCTGCGCGAATTTCGTCACGCGCTGCCCGTCGCCGTTAATGAGCGCATCGTGCGTTACCGGCAAAAGAAAGTCGGCACGGATATGGCTGTGCCCGACGAGAATTTCCGTTCGTTTCTTAAATTTTATCAAACAAAACTCGCCGAATCCGATCTTGATTACGTGATTTTCGGGCACATCGGCGACAATCATCTGCACGCTAACATTCTGCCGAAATCGGACAGCGAGGCGGAAAAAGCGCGACATCTTTACGGGCGCTTTATCGCGCAAGCCGTGATGCTCGGCGGCACGGTTTCGGCGGAACACGGCATCGGCAAACACAAAGCGAAATATCTTTACGTGCAGTTCGGCGAACGTTATCTCAACGAAATGGCGGAAATCAAACGCGCTTTTGACCCGCGCGGCATCTTGAATCGCGGCAATGTGTTCGACGTTAAATTTCTCGGCACATAAATAAAAAACTCGAAATCAAAGTCGGAAAGTCCGCGCCCGAAGCGCGGGCTTTTTTTATTAAAATTTCCGCGTTTCCGATGTGCCGCCGTCAAAGACGGTTTCAAAGTTTGCGGCAATCGTTCAACGCGGCTAAAATACAACTTTTACAATACTTAAAAGGACACCAACGAATTAATGATTAAAGCGATTTTGATGGACTTTAACGGCGTGATTATTGACGACGAGCCGATTCAGATGCGCGCTTATCAGGAAATCCTAAAATCCGAAGGCATCGAAGTGACCGAAGAACAATATCTCGCGAGTCTCGGAATGAACGACCGCACGTTCGTGCGCGCCAACTTCGACCGCGCCGGCAAAGAATTAACCGATAACAAACTGCTCGAAATCACGCAGGCGAAAACCGCCAGCTGGCGCGATGCGATTGCCGACGAGCTGCCGATCTTTCCGGGCGTCGAGAATTTCATCAAGAAGATGGAAAAAGAATTCGCGCTCGGCATCGTTTCGATGGCGCGCCGTGAAGAAATCGAATACGTTCTGGAATTATCCGGTTTGCGCGAATGTTTTTCCATCATCGTCGCGAGCGAAGACATCACGACTTATAAACCCGATCCGCAGTGTTATCTCGAAGGCTTTCGCCAGCTCGACCGCGTGCGCACGACGCGCGGCAGCAATCCGATGGTGCACGCCGATTGTCTCGCCATCGAAGATTCGCCGCCCGGAGTTTTGGCGGCAAAACGCGCCGGTCTCAAAGCGCTCGGCGTGACGAACACGGTCAGCGCCGCCCAACTGCGCGAAGCCGGAGCCGATTCGGTTACGAAAAATCTCGATGATTGGATGCCCGCGACGATGCGCGATTTGTTCGTCTAAAAAACTGCATTAAGCCGATTGCCGAAAGGCGCAACGCACGCGCAAACGAAATCAAACGAAGCGGATGACAAAGCGGGGAAAGAAGAATGGGACACGGATAAAACGGATTAAGCGGATTTTCGCGGGTAAATCATTTTTATAAAATAAAATCCGTGCCGATCCGTGCTTTTACCCGTTTCATCCGTGTCCATTTCTTTCCTTCTTCCTCGATTTTCGTGTTTTCAAGTCCCCATTAAATCTAAAATATGGCTGAACATTTAATTGACATCGAAGAAGCGCGCCGCGATTTGCAGGCGTGCGCAGCTTATCTGGCGGAAGCAATCGGCAGCGCGGGCGGACACGCCGAAGCGATGAAAGTGATCGTGCCGATGTATGCGGCGCAGGGCAACGTTGATCTCGCCGCCGAATTTTCCAACACGGTTGATGATCCGTTTGTGCGCGACCAATTGTTGACGCTCGTCGCGGAAAAGTGCGCGGCGATTGACGATGACGAATACGCGATGCAGCTCGTCGAAGCGATTGAAGACGACGGCGTGAGAGCGCAGGCGCAGGAACGCATCGCGCTGCAAAAAAGCGCGAACGGCGAATACGACAAAGCCGACGCGATTGCCGCCGAGCTCGCGCATCCCGATTATGTTTTCGCCGACATCGCTTACCGGCAGGCGGTCGGCGGCGATGCCGAAAGCTCGGCGCGTTCGCTCGGGCGTATCGAATACGAAACGGCGAAAGTCGCGGCTTTGCAGACGATTGCGCTCGAATACGGCAAAAAAGGCGATGCGGAAAACGCCGTCGCTCTGCTCGATGAAGCGGCGCAGACGGCGGCGAACATCGAACATCAGGAAGAAAAGATTCGCGCCCTGACGGAAATCGGCAGTCATTACGCGGAAATCGAACGACGCGACCGCGCCATCGAGATTTTCGACCGCGCCAAAACCGTCGCCGAACAACTCGACAACACGCACCGCGATCAATTGCTGTCCGTCATCGCGCTCGGCTTTTTGCGCGCCGGTTCGATTGATTTAGCCGACCGCGCGCTCGACGGCGTGGCGGACAAAACGCAGATCGCTT
Organism: Acidobacteriota bacterium; assembly: GCA_005790265.1. Classification (GTDB taxonomy): domain Bacteria; phylum Acidobacteriota; class Blastocatellia; order Pyrinomonadales; family Pyrinomonadaceae; genus SXVE01. The sequence goes on from SXVE01000232.1 coordinate 2,990, forward strand.
CGACGCTCGTCGGTTTCGCCCGCGAAAGCGAACGCAGCGGCGAGCGCGCCGATGCCGTCGAAACGCTCGAAGAAGCCGACGCCGTTTTGAAATCGCAAAAAGACGCGGAAACGCGCAGCAGTCCGGCAAAGTTCGCGCTGCAAACTCTGATCGCCGTCGAATTCGCGCGGCTCGAAAAGCCGGAACGCGCCATCGAAATCGCGCAGAACAATTTCGATGAAAACGAACGCGCGTCGGCGCTGTCGCAAATCGCGCAGATTCTCACCGCGCAGGGCAAAGATGATTTGGCGCGGCAAGCGGTGCAGGCGATTGCCGAAGATGCGCGGCGAATGTTCGCGCTCGTCGGCGTTTCCGACCAGAAAAAACAGCTCGGACAAACCGGCGCGGCAATCGAAATTCTCTCGGAAGCCGCGCATCTCGCCGAAACCGTGCCGCAGCTCGCGTCGCGTTCGGCGGCGTTTAATGAACTCGCGCAACGCTTTGCCGATTACGGCGAAACGGAAAAGGCGCGTGCCGCCGCGCACGAAAATCTCGAATTAATCGCCCAAATCCGCGACGAAAGTTCGCAAACGGCGGCGCTCGCCAATCTCGCCGACGTTTACAAAAAAGCGAATTTCGAGTTGACCGACACGGAAAAAAACATTCTCGACACGATGATCCGCCGCGCCGATTTGTAACCGAACGGCAAACGCTGACA
>SXVE01000233.1 GCA_005790265.1 Acidobacteriota bacterium
AAACGGCGGCGGCGGCAAGGATTATCTCTAAAATTCTCACGGTTTTTTCTCCTTTCTGAAAAGGTTACAACACAAAAAAATCAATCGCAAGAAATTAAAGTTACCGCAAGAAATTAACGTTTCAGTAATTTGATTTCGCCTCTTGAATCCGCACTGATTCCCTGAAAAATCGAAACAGCCGATTCTATTTTTCGATAATTTCGCCGATTTCTTTTTGCAGACTTTGTCTTTGAACCAGAAGACGCAAAAAGCGTGCGCGCTGGCGAAATAAAAGCCACGCGGATTTGAGCCAGACGCTCAAGTCAATTAAGGTTTCCGACGAGCGGAGGGCGATGTAGCCGCATAAAATCGTGAGCGGGATCGAGATGAGCGATGATTGCCAGCCGTAGAAATAAAAAACGATTCCCGCCGTGATGAGCCACGTGAGCGGCATAAAAACGCAGGCGGCGAGAATTTTGTATGTCGAACCGGCGGCGTCAACGCCGTGCGTTTTGAACATCAAGCCGATGAAGTTGGAGAACAAATAGGCGGGCGAATGAATGATCGCGCCGACGATTGCCGCCGGTGACAATAAAACGATTAACAGCAGCCGCAGAATCAAATAACGAAAAACGTAGCGCGCCGGATGCTGCAAAACCGACAAACTTTCCGCCGTGACGCCGCTCGCGCGCAGATTGTTTTCGTAACTGGTGATTTTTTCGCCGAGTTCGCGCATTTTCTCCGGTTCGTCGCGTTCGAGCAGTTTGTATTTTTCCGCCAGATTCTGGAGCTGCAAAAACGTTTGCGTCAGCGTGTTTTTGAATAAAAGATTTTCGTAAACCGACGAAAACAGCGCTTCGGCTTTTAACACGGCGTCGAATTCCCGTTCGGTCTCAAAATTTAAAGTGGCTTTGCGCAGCGCCGTTTCTATTTTGGCGGTTAAATTCAAAACCGCATCGCGCGGCGGTTCGCCGTTTTCATCGAGCGCGACGGGCGCGACTTCAAAAAGTTCGCCGTAACGAATCAGCGCCTCGCTCCGAAACGCCGTTTTGGACGTGTAATAAAGTCCGACCGGCATAATTTTTAGGGATAAAGGTTGAGGGATAAGGGCTGAAGATGAAGAATTTTCGGTTTTATCCTTGTCTTTATTCTTGTCCTTGTTCTTCTCTTTATTTTCGCCTTCGTTTTTATCCTTTATCCTTTCTCCTTCATTCTTTAAGCTCACCGCGCCGAGCGCGATGCGCGCCGCGCCGGTTTTGAGCGGCTGAAGTTTGGTTTCGTTGTGCGAAATTCCTTCGGGAAAAATGGCGATGCAGCGACCGCGGTTGAGCGCTTCGTAACAATTGCGAAACGTCTGCAAATTTTTCGTCATATCGCCCGCCGCATCCACACGCCGGTAAACCGGCAGCGCTTCGAGCGTGCGCAGCAGAAAACCGCCGACCGGAATGTCGAACAGCGTGGATTTGGCGAGAAAAGAAACCGGGCGCGACAAACTGACGAAAACGAGCGCCGGATCAACCGCGCCGTTCGGATGATTGAGCACGAAAATAATCGCGCCTGATGACGGGACGCGTCCGGCGTTGACGGCTTCGATGCGGCGAAAAAACAACCTGAGCGCAATGCTGATCAAAGCGTGAACGACGCGCGGCAGAAATCCGCCTTTGCCGAGAAAAATCATATCGCGCAAACGCAAAACGCGCGCCGATTCCATTTCATTTTCCGATTCGTTCGAGAAATTTTCCGCCTTGTTCATTGCTTTTTACCGCTCAAACGGCATATTAAGGTCAGCCGCAAAAAAAACGAATTGCGAATTAAATTTACCTTTTTAATTCGCAATTCGTCATTCGCCATTCGCAATTCGTCATTGCTGTCTACGCTTTTTCCTCTTCGTCGTCTTCCTCAAATTCTTCGTCGTCATAAACGCCGACTTCGCCGAATTCCCAGCCGTCGTAAGCGACTTCGGATTCAGCGGCGAGCGCGGCTAATTCGACGTTGCGCTGCGCCAAAGTCTCAGGCGTATGTTTTTCCTCGCGGTCAATATGCAGCAAATACTCGCCGGTTGATTTGTCGGTTTCTTCGTCGCCGAGTTCAAAAACGCCGACGAAATCATATTCCTGTTCTTCGAGTTTTTCGCCGAGTTGATCGAGTTTATCGGCGTCTTTCGCGACGAAATAATAACTGTAGAGCATCGGCTCATCCAGATTCCAGTTGTCTTCCCGTTTGGCTTCGGCGAAAATCTCGCGAATGCCTTCCAATTGCGATTCAGTATCTTTAAATTCCATAAATTTTCTCTCCCCGTTTTCGTTTTTTACTAAAACCGTTGTAACTTTTTACGATTAATTTTCACTGCTTGTTTTAATATAAGCGATTACGAATAAAATGCCGAACAGCAAATCTATTAAACCGGCGACGCATTCCACACAAAAAGCAAATTTTGCGCGCTGATTAGTGCTGTTTTTCGGTATTGAGAAAGATTGCGAAAGCGACGCGAAAAAAAAGAAATTAACAGGAATTACCGGGATTTGAGTGATGGAAATACAATCATCAGCAATTGATTTTGTGTCCCATCCGTCCTTTTCATTTCTGTTAATTTCTTTTCCAAGCGGCGTAACTTTTTATTTTTAGTATAAAACCGACGGCAGAAACGCGCCGCGCGGTTCTTGATACGCGCCCATCGCCATCAAATTCATCGGTTTGACGACTTTCATTTTTTTGCCGAGACACCAGCGAAACAAATCGCCGCCGCGCGCCGGAAGAAGAAACGAAAGCGGCTGTTTGGTTTGAGTTCCCGCTCCGGCGAGCAGATTCTGCATATCTTCATTGGTTTCGGCGACGGCATGATTCATTTGCCAGACGTTCGGCGCGGCGGCGTAACCGACGATTTTCCCGTTGCGCGTTACAACAAACGAAGGCATCATCTGCGCCGTCGTTCGCAGTTCCGCGCCGCGCGAGAAACCGAGAATTTTGACGCACAATTCATCGCACGCGGCAAAATCTCCTTGATTGATCGGGCGAACTTCGACTTCCGGCGGCAAATCGGCATCTTCAACCGCGCCGTTCATCAAAACGAGCGGCTCGACGATATCAAAACCGAGCGAAACGTAAAGCGACATCGAAGCCGTGTTAAAAGCATCCTGCACCAATCGAATGCCTTTCGACTTTTCGCCGCGTTTGATGACGTTCTGCATCAAAATTCTGCCGACGCCTTTCGCCTGCACATCGGGATTGACCGTAATCGGACCGACGCCCGCGATTTCGTTTTGTTCCCACAAAAAGTTTGAACCGATGACTGCGCCGTCTTTTTCCGCGACGATGCCGTAAATTGCCGGATTTGTCGTCAGCATCTGCGCAAAACCTTGCGCCTGTTCAATCGCCGCGAAATCGTGCGGAAAATTGTGCCGGTCGGCGATGCCGCAAAACGCTTTGTAACCGATCTGCCCGCAAATTTCCGCATCGGCGGGCGCGACCGGACGAATATTGATACTCATAATTTTATTTTTCAGCTTTATCGTTTATCAAGACTGTCAATTTTTTCAGCCGCGCATAAATAAATTTGCGCGTTTGATTTTCCATCATCAAACGCGCAAAAGTTAATAAAACCGTATCAATTTATTTTTTGAAGAATTTGCCGAATCGCTAATTACTCCTTGCTTTCGCGAGTTCGGCGGCTCGCTCAAACCGTCTTCGTGGCGGTCAACGATTGATTGACCAAAGTTCACGCAGTTTTGCGCCGAAAAACGGCTGCTTCATCAAAGTTCACGCCGATTCGTGCATCTCAACGCGCGATTCGTGCCAGTCAACAACGGATTCGGGCAACTATCACGCGGATTCATGCAAGTTTACGGCGATTTGTGCATCTCTACGAAAGATTCGCACAAGTCAACGGGCGATTCATCGAAGTTCACGCCGATTCATCATAGTCTACGGG
>SXVE01000234.1 GCA_005790265.1 Acidobacteriota bacterium
AACAATTTTTCGCGTCAATGAAAAACAGGCGCAAGCGTTTTTTGCGGCGGAAAATCTGAACCTCGTTTTGCCGCTCGCCAATGCGCGGCAAAATATGGCGGCGAAAATCCGACTCGAAATCTTGAATACCGATGACCGGATCTTAGCAAAAACGGAAGCAGTTGAAACGATAAAGCGCGGCAGACAATTCATTAAAATCCCGATCAAAAGTGACGCTTTACATAAAAATTCGGCGGATTTGCTTTGGTTTCGCCTGCGTTACACGATCACGCCGAACGATGCGACGAATGATTTCTCCGCTGTTTCCGGCGTCATTTCGTTGTCGGAAATTATGCCGGAGATTTTCGAGATTCGCGCCGTCGGTTCCGAGATGATTTTCGCCGGAATGAATTACCGCGTTAAAGTCCGCGCTTTTCATCCGATTTCCGGTCGTCCGTCGGCAAACGTTAAAATCGCGGGCGCGGTCAAGCTCGACATCGAAACCGACGCGGACGAAGACGAACTGAAAATCAGCGCCAAAGCGACGACCGACCGCAGCGGTTACGCGGCGCTCGATTTTAAGATTCCCGACGGCGTGCGGCTCGCCGACGATGCCGAAATCGAAATAACCGGCGAAAAGAACGGCGTCACGCGCGAAGCCGAACAGGATTTGGACAATTTCGAGGCGCAGAATCTCGTTTATCTGAACACCGACAAACCGATTTATCAGCCCGGACAAATGTTCCACGTGCGCGGACTTTACCTTCTAAAAAATGGCTTGAAATCTGCTGCAACTCAAGCGAATAAAGAGCTTGAGCTGACGATTGAAGACGAAGACGACACGCTGCTCTATCGCGAAACGGTGAAAACATCGCGCTTCGGAATTGCCGCAATCAACTGGAAGATTCCGGAAAACGCTAAGCTCGGAACGTATCGAGTGCGCGTCGAAGCCGACGATTTGAGCAGCGATCAGATTTATTTCAAAGTTTCGCGGTATGAGCTGCCGCAATTTTCCGTCGCCGCAAAACCGGACAAAACTTTTTATCTGCCCGATGAGAAGACGGCGGAAATCGCGGTTTCGGCGAATTACCTGTTCGGCAAATCGGTCGCCAAAGGAACGGTTAAAATCGTTCGCGAAAAAGATCGCCGCTGGAATTATAAAGAGCAAAAATGGGAAGTTGACGAAGAAGACGCGCAAACGGGCGAAACCGACGAGGACGGGAAATTCGCGGCGCGATTTGATTTGTCGGACGCGCACAAAGATTTGCACGATTCGAGTTATCGCCGTTTTGAAGACGTAAAATTCGCCGCTTATTATACCGACGCGACGACGAATCGCACCGAACAAAAGCGTTTCGACGTGCGCGTGACGAAAGAAGCCGTTCACGCCTACATCATCGGCATCGAATCTTACGACGATAAAAATCCGAAAATGCCCGTTCGTTTCTACGTTTCAACGTTTTACGCCGACGGCGCGCCTGCCGCGTGCGCGCTTGAAATCAAAGGAAAATACGAAAACGAAGATGAAAAACTGACCAGAACTTTGGCGCGCGCGAAAACCAATGAATTCGGCGCGGGACGAATTGAATTCATCGCGCCGCGACCGGAAAACGACGATGACGACGCGGATTTGCAAATTAAGGTTTTCGCGACCGATGCGCAGAACCGAACCGGAACACACGAGGAGAAAATTTCGTTCGGCGCGGATGAAAAGCAGATCGAAATTCGCACGGCGAAAACGATTTACCGGCGCGGCGCGGCAATCGAAGCGGAAATACTCACCAGCGAAACGAACGCGGACGTTTTCGTTGATGTCGTCAAAGATAATTCGGTGATTGATTCGCGTCTTGTGAAAACGATCAACAACGGCACGCAGATTTCGATTCCGTTTCGTCCCGAATTCAAGGGCGAATTAACGGTTGTCGCTTATTTCGACAATAACGGCGAAGCGGTCAGAAACGCGAAAGGAATCATTTTTCCGTCGCCTGAAGGTTTAGATTTAAACGCGGGCGTCGCCGAAAAAACTCTTCGTCCGGGCGCGGAAGCGGAAGTTAATTTCAACGTCGCCGCGTTTGGCAAAAGCGAAAAACAATCGGCGGAAACGGCGCTCGGCGTCGTGATTTACGATCAGGCGATTGACGAACGCGCCCGAACCGATGCCGAATTCGGCGGAAATAATGCGGCGACAACGGCTTTCGGACATTTCTCCGCGCTGGCTGACGGCGGAAAACATTTCGGCGGAATCTCGGTTTCGCTGCTCAACCGGCTCGATGCGCGCGCGAAGATTTCCGAAGAATTACAGCTCGTTGCCGAGATTCTGCTTGCCGATCAATATTACCGACCGGATTTTTTCGAGAGCGACGAATACGGCAGCGATCAGCGCAAAATTTTCGCGCGTCATTTTGATTATCAGTTTGAACCGATCAGAAAAATTCTCGATAAAGCATATGCGAAAGATTTTACGTATCCGATTGATGAAGATTCGCTCGCACAAATCTTAAAAGCGAACGGCGTTGATTTGGCGAATCTGCGCGATCCGTGGGCAATGCCGTATCGAGTTTCCGTCGAAGTCGAACGAGAACAAAACGCGCTTTATATTCGGTCTGCCGGCGCGGACAAAATCTTTGATAAACGCGATGATTTTACGGTTTTGGAATTGAAATTTAAATATTTCACCGGGCTCGGAAACTCGATTAATGAAGCCGTCAAAAATTACCACAGGCAAACCGGCGCTTTCATTCGCGATTACCAAACGCTGCGCGAGGAAATGCGGAAACGCGCGGTTGATTTGGACGCGCTCAGAGACGGTTTTGGGCGCGCCTACGATTTCAAATTCGCGGTCGAAAATCGTTTTTACACGCTTGAAATCGAAAGCGCGGGCGCGGACGGCAAATTTTCCGATGATTATTACGATGATGATTTTACGGTTTGGACGAATCGCATTGATTATTTCGCGGCGCGAGAAGCGAAAATTCAGGCGGTTTTGAACAATTACGCCGCCGAGCGGAAAAGTTTTCCGCTCGACGAAGCGGAATTTCGGCAGATTCTGCGAAACGACGGCATTGATTTTGGAGATTTGCGCGACGGCTTCGGTCATCCGCTTTATCTCGAATTTTCCGAATATTCGCGTTACG
>SXVE01000235.1 GCA_005790265.1 Acidobacteriota bacterium
AAATCGAAGACGCCGAAGTTTGCGAATGTGACGGAAGCAGCGAATCTGACGCGCAAAGGTTGGGGAATGAGCGTGACAGCGGTTGATTTCGACGCGGACGGCGTTTTGGATTTGTTCGTCACGGGTTTCAACGGCAACGCGGCGTATCGCGGGAAAGGCGGCTGTCAATTTGAAGATGTGACCGAAAAATCGGGTTTGAGAGGCGCGGGTTTTCAGACCGGCGCGGCGTGGGCGGATTTTGACCGGGACGGCGATCTGGACGTTTTTGTTGCCGGTTACGTCGCGCTCGATTTGAACAATTTACCGGTTTTCGGCAGCTCGCAGACGTGTTCGTTCAAAAATATTCGCGTGCAATGCGGTCCGCGCGGGCTTCCCGGCGAGCGCGATTATTTTTACCGCAACAAAGGCGACGGGTCTTTTGAAGAAATCGCCGAGAAAATCGGCGTCGCGGACAAAGCGAAATATTACGGTTTGGGCGCGATTTGGGGCGATTACGACGATGACGGCTGGCTCGATTTTTACGTCGCTGACGACGGAACGCCGAATTATCTTTACAAAAACAACCGCGACGGCACTTTTTCGGATGTCGGTTTTCAAACCGGCACAGCTTACAGCGGCGCGGGCGTCGAACAGGGTTCGATGGGCGTCGCGTGGGGCGATTACGATAACGACGGCAAAATAGATTTGTTTACGACGAATTTCGACAACGAACATAACACTCTGTATAAAAATCTCGGCGCGAAAGGTTTTCTGGACGTTTCGATGGAAACGAAAGTCGGCGCGGTCAGCAAACCGTTTGTCGGCTGGGGAACCGGATTTGTTGATTTCGACAATGACGGATTGCTGGATTTATTCGTCGCAAACGGTCACGTTTACCCGCAAATCGAATTCGCTAAAAGCGCAACGCAGGAAGGTTTTCGCCAGCATTTTCTGCTGCATCGCAACACGGGCGACGGAAAATTCGACGACGCGACGGCGAGTTCGGGATTGCGTGATTTGCCGCTCAAATCCAGACGCGGCGCGGCGTTCGGCGATTTGAACAACGACGGTTTAATTGATGCGGTCGTCACGAATTTAGGCGAAGCGCCGACGGTTTTGCTCAACACGAGCCGTAATAAAAATCAGAGCGTGACGCTCAAATTGATTGAAAACGGCAAAAATAAATATGCCGTCGGCGCGCGCGTTATCTTGAAAACCGACAAGCGCTCAATGATGCAATCAATCGAAGCGGGCGCGAGTTATCTGTCGCAAAACGATTTTCGCCTGCATTTCGGTTTTCCGGCGGACGAAAAAATTCAAACAATCGAAGTGCGTTGGAGCGATGGCAAAAACGAGACGATTTCCGGCGTGACGACGAATAAAATTACAACCGTCACGCAAAACAAAGGCGTAACCGGCGCGGCTGATTTCCGTTCGCGTTAAATTTTTCACATTAAAAATAAGTTTTCGGAGGTTTTTAACGAATGAAACAGTTATTCATATTTTCCACGATTATCCTTTCAACCGCAATCGGTTCAGGAGTTTACGCGCAGCAAGCCGCGCCGCCCGGAGCGGGCGACAAGGATTTAGGCGACAAGAATATCAAAATGCGAGCGGTGGAACTCGAACGCGTTGACCGCGATGCGAAAAAAACGCAAACCAGCCCGGCGAACGCGGCAACGGCGGCGGCGGAAGATCGTCTAGCCGCCAAATATCCGGAAATCAAAGCTGATTACGAGCAGATTCAGATGTCGCAGGACGTGATTATCAAAACTTATCAGGGAACCGGCAAAATTGATTACGCGCAAATCGGCAAATCGGCGCTCGAAATCAACACGAGCGCCGCGCGTCTCAACGGGAATTTGTTTCCTGTGCCGACCGTCGAAGAAGTAGAAGGAAAAAACGACGCGAAAAAAAATGAAAAAGCGGAGAGCGCGGAAAAGTCGGCGGCATCAACAAAACCGGCGAAAAGCGTGCGCGATTTGATCGTCGAACTCGACAATAACATCGGCGCTTTCGCGACGAGTCCGATGTTTCAAAATCTGCGCGTCGTTGACGCGGCGGTTTCGGCGAAAGCGAAAGCGGAACTGGAGAAAATCATCGAAATCAGCGCGGCGCTCAACAAAGAAGCGCAAAAAATGAACAGCGGAAAATAAATCTAAAAGTTTAGCTTTTTCAAATACTTAACGCTCGACGCCACGCTTTCAAGCGGCGCGGCGGGCGTTTCGTCCTGTTCGACGAAGAAATGTCTGACGCCGCCGATTTTTGCCCTGCCAAAGATTTTTTTGAAATCAATCGTGCCGCGTCCGACTTCGGTAAAATATTTTTTTGGCGTCGCGTCCAAATCCTTAACGTGAACGAGCGGAAAGCGCTGCGGGTATTTTTCAAAATAGTAAAGCGGATCAAAACCGACTTTCGTTATCCAGTATAAATCGAGTTCCATTTTTACTTTTTGAGCGTCGGTTTGCGCCAGAAGTAAATCGTATGGAATTTGATTTTCCATTCGCGCAAACTCGAAATCGTGATTATGGTAAGCGAACTGCAAATTTGATTTCCGGCATTCCTCGCCGGTTTTATTCAGCAAATCGGCGAGTTTTTTATAATCGTCGAGCGATTTTCTTTCCGGTTCGGGCAGATAACCCAAAATTAAATATTGATGTCCGGCGGCTTTCGTGTCGGCGATAATTTGCGGTAAATCTTTGCGCAAATTTTCGAGATTGACGTGCGCCGAGGGAGAAGTGAGTTTGAGTTCGGCAAGCAATTTTTTGATGTTCTCCGGCTTTTGTCCGAAATAACCGGCGAATTCGACTTCGCTAATGCCGAGCGCCGCGACTTTGCGCAGCGTTCCGGCGAAGTCCTTTTCCAAATCGCGCCGCACGGTGTAAAGCTGCAAACCGATTTTCGACAGTTTTTTTCCGCTGAAGACTGCGCCGCTTGCTTGCTCGCTGCCGAACGCAACAGGGGCGCTAAAACCGCAAATCAAATTTTTAAGTAAAGTTCGACGATTCATAAACACGAAAAAATTAGAATTGAAAATGCTGTAAGTTTTAGATCAATGACGTTTTGATTTTACAGACTGTTTGTTAAATTCTTAAATGAAATTTGAATTTACACGGTTTTAGACAAACAAAAATATGACGAAAAAAATCCGTTGGGGAATTTTAAGCGCGGCGAACATCGCGGTCAAAAAAGTGATTCCGGCGATGCAGCAAAGTGAATTTTGCGACATCGCGGCGATTGCTTCGCGCAGTTTGGAAAAAGCCGAAAGCGCGGCGCGTGCTTTGAAAATCGAAAAGTTTTACGGCTCGTATCAAGAATTGATTGACGACCCGGAAATAGACGCGATTTATAATCCTTTGCCGAACGATCTGCACGTCGAGTGGACGACGAAAGCCGCCGAAGCAGGAAAGCACGTTTTGTGCGAGAAACCGCTGGCGCTCACGGCAGACGAAGCGGCGAAATTAATCGAAGTCCGCGACCGATGCGGCGTAAAAATTGAGGAAGCGTTTATGGTTCGCACGCATCCGCAATGGCTCGCCGTCAAAAATTTGATCGCACAAAACCGAATCGGAAAACTGCGGGCAATTACCGCGTTTTTTAGTTATTTCAACGACGATGCCGGAAATATTCGCAACAAAACGGAAAACGGCGGCGGCGCGCTTTATGACATCGGCTGTTACTGCATCAATCTGCCGCGTTTTATCACGGGCGAAGAACCCGAAAAAGTCGCGGCGTTGATCGAGCGCGACGCGGCGACGAGAATTGATAAATTAACTTCGGCGATCCTGGATTTTCCGTCGTGTCACCTGAATTTTACGTGTTCGACGCAGCTCGTTCCGTATCAGAGAATGCAGTTTTTCGGCGACAATGGACGCATCGAAGTCGAAATTCCGGTGAATATTCCGGTTGATTCGCCGACGAGAATTTATGTTGACGACGGCGCGGATTTATACGGCAAAAGCGTCGAAATCATCGAAATTCCCGCCGCCGATCAATACACGATTCAGGGCGATTCGTTTTCGCGGGCGATTCTGGAAAATACCGAACAAGCCGTTTCGCTGGAAGATTCGGTGAAAAATATGGCGGTGATTGACGCGGTTTTTCGCGCCGCTGAAACGGGGAAATGGGAGAAGATTTGAAACACATAGAAACATAGAAAACATAGAAAACATAGAAAAAACAAAATTTCAGAGCTGGAGAAATTGAATTTTTTTAGATATAAAAATAGATAAAAACTATGTGTTTTATGTTTCTATGTGTTTCAAATCCCACAAATCATTTCGCTGAAATCAACACGTAATTTTTGCCTTTATAAAATCGCACGCCGTTCGCCGCGACGCTCATCATCAGTGGGCGCGGACGTTTCATTTCCGCGTCGCTTTTTGTGGCGATCGACATAATTTCTTTGCTGCTCAAATCGAAAACGTTCAATTTGCCGTTCGGCGAAAATCCGAAACCGTAAGCGCCCGTAGCGAGCGTTCGATCGCCAAGATTAACGGGCGAATCGGTAATCAAGAAACCTTCGTATTTGCCGCTGATTTCGGTCGAATAACCGGAAGTGTCAACCAGTCCGGCGATGATGTGACGATCTTTGCCCAAAACGGCGCCCGCCGAATTCCGCATTTGCGTCGGCGCGCTCTGTCCGGCGAAATAAAAGCTCGACGGCACGATTTTCGCCGCCGCCGATTCCGTTAAAATTTGCGGCGCGGTTTTTTCCTGCGCGTTTGCCGCCGCGCTGAAAGCGAAAAATACCAATAGAAAGGCGGCGAGTGATTTGATGCTGCGGTTTGCTGAGTACATTTTTAAAGCTCCTTGAAAATTGTAGTTTTGTTCGTTGACCGAATTTATTTTGCTTGCAGTATTACGGCGAATAAAATAGAATACTCGAAAGTTTTTCAATCCCGACTTTTTTCAAAAAAAGGACAAAAAATCAAATGAAACTGACAGCTTTATTATTAAATATCGCGTTGCTCTTCGCAACCTTTTGCACGCCGCTACAACAAAGTTTCGCTCAAACCGTTAACAGCCGTGATTTGGTAACGCGGGAAATCGCCGACAGCGACGCTTTTTTTAAGGAAATGAGCCGCAAACCGAAACCGGCGCGCGACAATACGGCGCGCGTCGAAGCGTTGCTGAAGAAAATGACTTTGGAAGAAAAAGTCGGGCAGATGACGCAGTTGACGATGGGAATGTTCGTCAGCGGTACGAATCAGGACGTGCAGGTGGACGAAACGAAACTCGACAAAGCGATTAATAAATACGGCATCGGTTCGTTTTTAAACGTCAGCGAGCAGGCTCTAACGGTTGATAAATGGCACGAACTGATCGGTAGAATTCAGGACGCTTCGATGAAAACGCGCTTGAAAATTCCGAATCTTTACGGCATTGACTCGATTCACGGCGCAAACTACGTTCAGGGCGCGACGCTTTTTCCGCAGGAAATCGGAATGGCGGCGACGTGGAATCCGGCGTTGATGCAAAAGGCGGCGGAAATTACGGCGATGGAAACTCGCGCGGCGGCGATTCCGTGGAGTTTTTCGCCGGTTTTAGACATTGGACGACAGCCATTATGGGCGCGTTTTTGGGAAACTTTCGGCGAAGATCCGTATTTGGCAAAAGTGATGGGTGTTTCGTTCGTGCGCGGACTTGAAGGACAAAAT
>SXVE01000236.1 GCA_005790265.1 Acidobacteriota bacterium
CAAAGCGGCTTCGCGCTGAAGACGTTCCTCGGTAATTTCGCGCGACTGCTCGAACAGCCGATTCGCCATAAAAATCATTCCCTGCGTCGAGTAAAAATCGAGACTTTCGTCATCAATCTGCGCGACGATCAGACGTTTTCCGCTGTCCGGCGTGCCGTATTTGCGCGTGTAAAATTCGAGCGCGCGACCGAGAGTTTCGCCGTAAGCGGCAACCTGCGCATCTTCGCCCGTGCGCGTGTGAAACTGCAATTCGTACTCGCCGAAACGCAGATTTTTACTGATATATTTTCCGTAAGTGAAGTTTCCGACCAAGCCTTCTTTGCTTTTGACAAAGCGATATTTTCCGCCCGCGTTCACCACCGGAGAATCGCTCGCGCCGACCACCGAAAAACCGCTCGGAAGCGATATCGAAATGTCCGATGTCGCTAAATCAGCGGCGTATTCGTGAAACGGAAACCAGCGCGCCGCATACATCAAATAACCGTCATTCGCACCGACGAAAGCCAGTCTTTTGGTCAGCAGCGGACCGCCCGACGGCGTGACTAAAACGCCGTTATATTTAAAGCGAAGCGTAACCGGCGTGCCTTTCGTTACCGTTTCGCCCAAATCAACTTTGACGCTCGGACCCAAATCGGAAACGCCGACCTGATCCTGAATGAAAGTTATTTGCGGCGACAACGACGACGTTGCACTCGCCGGTGCTGGTTTCGCCGAAGTTTTCGATTTCGGCGCGGCGCTCACCGGAACCGAAGCGCTCAAGCCGTTTTGCCGAGTGACATTTTCGACTTTGAGCGAACCGTTCAGCTCAAACGTCACCGAACGCGTATCTTCGAGCGGCACGAAATTTACGTCAACCGTCGCGTTCAAACGATTTTCGCCGGGCGCGAGCGCAACGTCCATCACATAATTTTTCACGTCAAACGGCGACCGCTGAATCTGCTGCGCGAAAACGGCGGAAGACAAAAGCATCGTCAGCCCGAACAACTGAAAAACATTTTTCTTAAAATTTTTCATCACTTTACAGAGACCTTTTTCTTTTACTTTTTATAACTATTTTGTTAAATGATTTGCTTTCTTATGATGTAAGCAAAAGGCGTTCCGTTTGCCGCGCAAAAATAATGTTCCAAGTTTCAGGCTTCAAATTTCAGGTTATAAATTGAATGTTAAATTAAAATTTGTTGAGCGATTTTAACAAGATGCTCTTTGCCTGAAACTTGAGACCTGAAACTTGAAACTCACTTGATATAAATCGGATTGGAAATGATCCACGGCATTTGATCGAACGGGCTGCCGAGCGCGTCGAGGTAAATTTCCGTGCGGTATGCGCCTTTTTCTTTGGCTTCAAAGATAATCTCGGTTTGGTCGCTCGCTTCGTGAATTTTTTCGCCGTTTTTGTAAATGACGAAACGAGATTTTTGCGGCGCGGCGATTTTCAAGCGAACGCCGTTTTGCAGATTGATTTCGTCGCCCTGAATTGCGGTTTGCGCGCCGCTGTTTTCCGCCGCGACCGAAAATCCGGTCGTGTCGCCGAGAACGTCAAATCCGACGAACGACCGTCCGTTTTTTAACGATTCGATCAGACTTTCTCTGGTCAGCGGTTTGTTTTTTTCGAGCAGAACGTGCGTGCGGACGAGGCGGAAAACCGTCGCGTAATCGTCAAATTTAAAGTTGACGAATTTGTTGCCCGTATCGTCGCCGAAAAGGTGAAAACCGATGTTGGAATGCGCATCGGTTCCGGCAAAAAGCGTGATTTTTCGTTGGACGGAAATTTCATCGAATTTGCGCAGATTTTCAGCGGGACGCGCAAAATATTGCGCCAGCGTCAATTCCGGGTAAGCGCCGAACGACCAGAGCGCCGTCGGCAGAAAACCGAACGGATTCATTTTTTTGGCGTTCGTGTGCAGACTGAAAACTTCGATGCCGTCGAAGGCGGCGTTCCACGATTTGAATTTTTCCGGGTAAGTAACGAACGCGATTTTGTTTTCCGCGTGAATTTTTGCGAGCACTTCCGGCGTTTGGCGCGCGGCAAATTGCGCGGCTTCTCTGCTTCCGTCAATCAGCAAAAATCGGTCGCTGTCGCCGGTATCAATTTCGTTGCCGCCGATGAAAAGAGTTTTGCCGTAAAATCCGTTCAAAGTCAGCGCAGCGGTATCGAAAAGCGGCGAAAAATGCTCGGTCATCACGACGAAATCCAAATCATTCGTCTGCGCCGCGCCGAGCAGTTCATCAAAACGCGCCGTGCTGTGTCCGCCGAGCGACGAATGCGCGTGCACGATTCCTTTATATTCATCGAAATCCGCGCGCGGAATTGCCGTTTTATTTTGTTCAAGCGCGGTAATTTTCGCCGCCAATCGTCCGATTTGGTAACGCTTGTAAACAAACGGTATCTGCGCCAAAAAGATGACGGCGAGCAGCACGAGAAGAGTTTTCTTCCAGAATTTCATAAGAAAAAGTTGACAGAAAGAGTAAAGTAAAAAACAGTTTTTCTTTCAACTATCTGGGATTTCCTGCTAACTTCCTATTAACTATTAAAAAAATCAACCGAGACGACTTTTTCCGCGATCTCTCTTCCAAAAGCGACGACTTTTTGGTGCGCTTCGTGAATCGTATAAGCGTCGAGCGCGGCGCGATTCGGGTAAACGGCGACTAATCCGGTGTCGAACGAACGTTCAAGATGCAGAACATCCGCGCCGACCGCGAAACTTACAATATCGGGAATCACATTCGGCAAATCTTGTAGTTTCGCGATGTGTTCGGCGCGCTGTTCGGCGGTAACTTCGGGTTTGTATTTCCAGCAAACGATGTGTGTCAGCATAAATTAATGTAATTTTTATATTTTAGGTCGGCAATTCTACACATTTTCTTCGCACCATTTCCGCGTTACTTCGTGGCGGTAAGCAAACATTTTTTCGAGTTTCGGCACGACGGCAAACGGCGCGGCGATTCGTCCGAAAATCGAAAACGGCGGTTCATATTCGATTTCGTCGCGCAGAATCGTCGTGCCGTTCTCGTGCGGTTTGATAATGTGCCGATGCCGCCAGCTCGCAAACGGACCGGAAATCTGGACGTCTTCAAACAAGCGCGGCGGTTCGTATTTCGTGTGTTCGGCAGTCCAGCGCGACGGAATCAAGCCGAAAATCTTTTGTTCGATAATGGCGCGCGAACCGATTTGCGAAATATCGGCTTTTTGGATTATTTTCGCGTTTTCCCACGGCGGAATTAAACGTTCAATCGCGTCGGGCAATTGGTGAAAAGCGAAAACCTTTTCCGGCGCGGCGTTGATAATTGATTCCTTGATAAACTGCATAAATTTTATTTTAACCGCGAAACACGCGAAAATGCGCAAAAAAATGGATAAAAATAAGTTTTGACGACTGAAAGTGCGGCTATTTTATTTTCATTTCAGCTCATTTTATTTCCGCGTGTTTTGCGTGTTTCGCGGTTAAATCATTGAGCAAATTCCAAACTTTTCGCAAATGTCTTTCCTGGGCGCGAATGCTGCCGACCGACAGACGAAGGGCGAATTTTCCGTTTAATTTCGTGTGCGACAGATACGCTTCGCCCGACTGGTTAATTTCGTTCATCAAGTTTTCGTTGAACGCGTCCAAATCTTCGACGTTCGGCGGCGCGGCGCGGAAACAGACGAGCGCGAACGGAACCGGCGCGAGCAGCTCGAAATTTTCGCTTTCTTCGACCCAAGATTTGAACAAATTCGCCAGCCGAACGTGTTCGCGAATTCTGGCGATCAAACCTTCGCG
>SXVE01000237.1 GCA_005790265.1 Acidobacteriota bacterium
GCGGTCAAATAACTCGTCGAAAAAACGCTCGCAGTCGCCGCGATCAATGAAACAAGCAAAACCCAAACGATAAAGAAAATCAAACCCGGTTCGGCTTGTTTTTCGGAAAAACCGTTCATTCCGAGCAGCAGAAACAAAAAGAAAAAGACGCCGACGCCGAGATTAATCAAACCGGTCATCAAAAAAGGAATCGCTTTCATAATCGAAATTTACGAAAAGATTTTTCCCGATGTTTCCGAATAAATCAATTTTATTATAATTCGTTCTTCTCGCTGCTCTCGTTATTCTACTCCGCTTTTTTATATTCCGCCGCCGGTTTATCAACATCGAAAAGCCGTATGTTTTTCGCCCAGCCGAGTTTTTCAAAAATGCGAATCGTGATCCAGTTCATATCGAATTGATACCACTGCAGACCGTGACGCGCGGAAGTCGGACACGCGTGATGATTGTTGTGCCAGCCTTCGCCGAACGTGAGCCACGCGACAAACCAGTTATTCGTCGAATCGTCTTTCGTCTGAAACGGTCGCTTGCCGGAATAATGTGCCAGCGAATTAACGAACCACGTCGTATGCCAGCCGACAACAACGCGCACGAAAACGCCCCATAAAACCGCGCCCCAGCCGCCAATCGCGTAAAGCAAAACGGCGGAAAGTATAATCGGCACGAGATAATAATTCGCCAGCGCGACCTGAAATTTGTCTTTTAATAAATCGGGAACGTATTTTTTGAAAGTCGCCTCGTCGTGATCCTGCGCGCGACCTTTGACGACCCATTCCATATGCGCCCACCAAAAACCGGGACGCGTCGAATGCGGGTCTTGCTCGGTTTCCGTATGCGCGTGATGAATCCGGTGCGTCGCCACCCATTTCACCGCGTCGTCCTGCATCGACATCGTGCCAAACGCCGTCAGCGTGTATTCGAGCCACTTCGGAGCCCTAAAACTGCGATGCGTGAGCAGCCGATGATACCCAAGCCCGACGCCGAGACTGCCGACAATCCAATTCCCGATCATCATAATGGCGAAATTTTTCCAGCTCATAAAATAAAAAGCCGGAACGCACATCAGATGAAAAGTCGTGACGATAAACAGATTTTTCCAGTTGATTGAAAGGCGAGGCTTCTCTAGCTCGATGATATTTTGCATTCGTTCCCTTTTTCGATTGATAAAATTATTGCAGGTTTAAGAGTAGCAGTTTGAAAGCGCGGCGAACGTAAGAGTTTTGTAAGAATTGTAATTTAGGTTTTTGCTGTGTGATCGAGGCGTTTGACGTCGAAGTGCGAAGCGAATAATATTCGCGCGAAATCGTTTGTGCGATAATAATCGTATGTTTTATTTCAGCAAACCGTCCGAGCAAACAATCGAAAAAATGATTGAGCAACAGTCAGAATTGCCGCTTTCTTATCGCGAAGTTGGTGAAACGAAAGATTTTGCCGTGCCGCGCGGATTTCCGATCAATCATCTGCGCCGCAAATTAGGAAAAGGCGAAACGGTTTATCGTAAAGCCGTCGCCGCGCTTTATTCGTGGCAGATGTACGCGCTCGAATGGACGGAAGTGTATCCGAAAAATGCGCGGGCGGCGGAAAATTTAACGACCGCGACGCTCGTTAATCATCTCGGATTCTGGTCGCTCAATCCGTGCCGCGTCGTTTACACTCTGCACGAAGAAACCGAATTTTTCCGCCGCGATTCATTCGCCATCGGAACTTTGCCCGCGCATTCCGAACAAGGCGAAGAACGTTTCACCATCGAACACAGCAAACAAACCGATGTCGTCTGGTATGAACTTTATGCTTTCGCCCGCGCGCACGACCCGATTGCGAAAATCGGCTTTCCGTTCGTGCCGTTTTTTCAAAAAAGATTTGCGGCGGATTCTTACAAAGCGATGATTTGCGCGATTGAATATTGAAAGTTTGTCTAAAAATCATCTCAAAAATACCAGTTTACTGCGGAGACGCCGTAAAAATTCAAAGAACTCGGCGTCTCGGCGTTAAAAATATTGTTACCAATTTCTCACTCTGCATTTTTGAAACAGCTTATAATTTAAATGTTTATTGTGATTTTCGAGCTTGTGACTGCACCGCCGTAATTGCTACGGCGTCAACGATGTCTTCGGCTTTGCAGCCGCGTGAAAGGTCGTTGCACGGTCGGTCTAAACCTTGCAGAATCGGTCCGATTGCCGTGCCGCCGGTTAATCGTTCGGTTAATTTGTAGGCGATGTTTCCGGCGTTTAAGTCCGGGAAAATCAGGACGTTGGCTTTCCCTGCGACGTTTGAACCGGCGGCTTTTGAGTGGGCGATTGACGGAACAAGCGCGGCGTCGGCTTGCAGCTCGCCGTCAATGTCGAGGTCGGGCGTGCGCGCGCGAACGGTTTTCGTCGCTTCGACGACTTTATCAATCAGCGGATGTTTCGCGCTTCCCTTCGTCGAAAATGAAAGCATCGCGACGCGCGGTTCGGCTTGCAGCAGAGCGCGGCACGAATCGGCGGACGCGATGGCGATTTCGGCGAGTTCGGCGGCGTTCGGATCAATAACGACGCCGCAATCCGAATAAATCATCGCGCCGTCCGCGCCGAATTGTTTGTCTGGCACGACCATCAAAAAAAACGACGAAACGATTTTAAATCCTTCGCGCACGCCGAGACACCGGAGCGCGGCGGCGACCGTGTGCGCCGTCGTGTTCGTCGCGCCGGCGACCGAACCGTCGGCTTTGCCTAATTTGACGAGCAGATTTCCGAAGTAAAGCGGGTCTTTCACGGTTTCTTCGGCTTCTTCGAGCGTGACGCCTTTGGCGCGGCGCAATTCGTGATAAAATTCGGCGATTTTGCCGAATTCGGCGGATCGGCGATGATCGAGAACTTCAACGCCGTTTAAGTTAACGTTTTCGGCGCTGGCGGCGCCGCGAATTTTTTGCTCGTCGCCGAGCACGGTGATTCTGGCGATTTTGTCGCGCGCGCATATTTCGGCGGCTTTAATCGTGCGAACGTCTTCGCCTTCGGGCAAAATAATGTGTTGAATGTCGGATGCGGCGCGCTGGCGAATTTTTTGCAAAATCATAGGTTTATTAATAATCGTTAAATGATAGCTGATAAATAATAAACGGCAAATCTAAAAACTTGCTCAAACGGCGGCTATTTCCTAGACTGATAAAAGTTTAATTAAAATAAAAAAGGGGAAAATGATGAACGAGAACGAATTGTTAAACGAAACAATTGAACCAAATCAAAAAATCTCGCGGCGGCAAAAAAGCGAAGTGAAGCTCCGGATGAAAGGTTTTCTGATGTTTTTGCCGAATATGCTGAAATTGCTCGGCAAGCTGCTCGCAGATAGTCGCGTACCGCTCGCTGAAAAAGCGCTGTTTGCGGCGGCGATTGTTTACGTCGTCGTGCCGCTCGATTTTATTCCGGACGTTTTTCCGTTTATCGGGCAAATTGACGACGTTTATCTCGTCGCGCTCACGCTGCTGCGGCTCTTGAGCAAAACCGATGAAGCGGTCATCAAGGAAAATTGGTCGGGCGGCGGCGATATTATCGGTTTGGCGAAATCCGTTTCGCGCCTCGCGCCGATGCTTTTGCCGAAACGCGTGGCGCGCGTGCTTTCCGCCGAAGTCGAGCTTTCGGCGAAAGGCAGAAAACTACACGGAATGGCGAAAAAAGACGAAGCGCTGATCGTTGAAATCGCCGACCGCGAAAGCGAAAAAATGAAACAGAACGCGCAGATTCCGGCGGCGGATTAAGATTAATCGTAGCGAAAGCGGCGCGTGGTCGAAATATAAACCGCGCCCCATTCGGCAAATTTTGCGGCGGACGAAAAATTCAAAATTCGTCCGCTTTTTCGTTTCTTTTTTTTGCAGGCAAAGCGCGGCGCAAAAAAAACTTCAAAATCATTCGCTTGACAACTTTTTTGCGGATTTTAACGGCTTTTATTTGTTTATTGAGCCGTAACACCAATTTTTTTATCTTGATAAATTAACCACATCGGTTCAGACTATCCTTCAAAAGCAATTTTTCTCGAAGAGGTCGAATCACCAAAAATATGTTTGAACGCTATACGGAAAGAGCGCGGCGAGTGATTTTTTTCGCCCGTTATGAAGCGCTGCAATACGGTTCGCAGGTTATTTCGCCCGAACACATTCTGCTCGGATTAATGCGCGAAGATAAAACAATCGCCGCGCGATATTTCCCTTTTCGCCACACGCTGACGGTCGAAGCGGTGCGCGGCGAAGTCGAAGAACGCATCGTTTTGCGCGACCGCATTCCGCAGTCCACCGAACTGCATCTCGCGCCGGAAACGAAAAAAATTCTATTTTTCGCTAATGACGAAAGCCGCAGTTTGCGCAATCGTCATATCGGTCCGGAACATCTGCTGCTCGGAATGGTGCGCGAAGAACATTCCATCGCGGCGGAAATTCTGTTCAGCTACGGTTTGCGCATTCAGGACGTGCGCGAAGAAGTCGCCCGGCAAAACGGCTCGCCGAATTTTTTCGCCGTGACCAAAGAAAACACGAAAACTCCGAATTTGCAGGAGTTTACGCGCGATTTGACGAATGAAGCGGCGCAGGGAAAACTCGATCCGCTCGTCGGACGCGAAAACGAAATCGAAAGACTCGTCGAAATTCTCTGCCGCCGCACGAAAAACAATCCGGTTTTAATCGGCGAAGCCGGAGTCGGAAAAACCGCGATCATCGAAGGTTTGGCGCAGCGAATCGTTGACCGCAACGTGCCGACTTTTCTCGAAAACAAACGCATTTTGTCGCTCGATTTGTCTTTGATCGTCGCCGGAACGAAATATCGCGGACAATTTGAAGAACGCCTGAAAAAAATAATGGGCGAACTCAAGGAAAATCCTGAAAACGTCGTTTTTATTGACGAATTGCACACTCTCGTCGGCGCCGGTTCAGCCGAAGGAACGCTGGACGCGGCGAACATTTTGAAACCGGCGCTCTCGCGCGGCGAAATTCAATGTATCGGCGCGACGACACCGGCGGAGTTTCGCAAATCAATCGAAAAAGACCGCGCGCTCGAACGCCGGTTTCAAGCGGTCAAAGTCGCCGCGCCGAACGAAGAAGACGCGCTCAAAATCGTCGAAGGAATCGCTGAACGCTATGAAGCGTTTCACCAAATTCGCTATTCCAAAGAAGCGCTCGAAGCCGCCGTATATCAAACGAACCGCTATATTCCCGACCGCTTTTTGCCCGACAAAGCGATTGACGTATTAGACGAAGCCGGCGCACGCGCCAAGCTGCGTTACAATCAGGAAAATCCGTCGGATTTGTCGTGGAAAGAAACGGTCGAAAACTGGAAACGCGCGACGGCAAATGAAGAACAGTTGATTTCGTTTGAACTCGAAACGATGGAAGATTCGTTTTTCGCCGTCGAAGTTTCCAAAGAAGATGTCGAAGAAGTGATCGCGCGCTGGACGGGAATTCCCGTGCAGTCAATCAAACAGGAAGAAGCGAAAAAACTGCTCGGCATCGAAACCGAACTTCATCGCCGCATCATTTCGCAGCGTCCGGCGATTTCCGCATTGGCGCGCGCGATTCGCCGTTCGCGCGCCGGACTGAAGAATCCGAACAAACCGGTCGGTTCGTTTTTGTTTTTGGGTCCGACCGGCGTCGGAAAAACCGAAGTCGCGCGCAGTCTCGCCGAATTTTTGTTCGGTTCCGAACGCGCGCTGATTCGTTTCGACATGTCGGAATTTATGGAAAAACACACGGTCGCGAAATTCATCGGTTCGCCGCCCGGATACGTCGGACACGAAGAAGGCGGACAATTAACCGAACGACTGCGCCGCTCGCCGTATTCCGTCGTGTTATTCGATGAAGTCGAAAAAGCGCATCCCGATTTGTTTA
>SXVE01000238.1 GCA_005790265.1 Acidobacteriota bacterium
ATTTCCCGAATGGCGATTTTTGGGAAAAGGCGTCGCCGCCAAAGTTTTCGCGCCGGAATTGCTGATTTTGCGCGCCGAACTTGCCGTTGTTTGGAAAAATCGTCTGAAGCCGCAAGACCAACAGAAATTTCAGCCGCACATCACCGTGCAAAACAAAGTCGCGCCCGATGAAGCGCGCGCCGTTTACGAAAAACTCGCCGCCGAACCGCTGCCGCCGAACGGAACGGCAAAAGGTGTCTCGCTCTGGCATTATCTCGGCGGAATCTGGAAACTCGAAGACGATTTTTTGTTTGGCGCAGAAAAAACGAACCGCGAACAAACGCGGAAAAACGCTCAATAAAAGAAGGCGCGTCGAAATTCAATTTCGGCGCGCCTTTTTTGTTTCTGCTTTTTTACCTGAATTTGCTTTACGTTTTATCAATGCCGAGCGCCAAACTCGTTTTGCGGCGTTCGTCGCCGTGCGCGAGAAAATATTCATAAATCTCACGGTCGTCGCTGCTCATTTTGACGATTTGCGCGCCGATCAAATAACGCGACGAAGAAACGTGAATGCCGACCTGTTCGTAGCGCTGCCCGACAACCTGCATCTGAACTTTCCCTTGCGGCAAATCAATTTCGACGTTGAGCGTTCGATTTTCGCCGACCAGATAATTTTCCTTGATGCGAATCGAGGAGACGATAAAGCCGATGCCCGAATCGCTCAAATCCTGCGTTTCGCCGGAAATCGAAAGAGTTCCGGTCGCATATTTCGGTTTGTTCATCGCCTTTTCCGGTTCAATCCAGACTTTAATCGGCGCTTCGTGTCGGCGTCGCGCGGCAACCATCCGCGCGGCTAATGATTTGTTAAACTTGGAAATCAGTCTTCTTATCATTATTTTTCCACTTTTGCTCTTTAATTAAGAGCGGCTTGATTTTTAGGGGAATGAACAACTTATAAACTTTTTTGCCGGGAATTTCAAACCGGTTTTGAAAAATTCACATCTTGTTTACTTTTTCAAACGATTGCCGCCGTTGTCTTTTTCGGATAAACGCGGGTTGTTTTTTTGGTCGAATTCAAAATAAAACGACAGTTTTCCGCTTTTGCCGTAAACGGCTGGTTCGGCGGAAGCCGAATAAGTTTTCTGGTTTTCGCCGAGCGAAACCGAATAGTTGTAGCCGGTTGAAATCGGCGAAAGAATGTCGGCGGGAAGAAATCCTTTTTCGATCAGCAGCGGAATATCCGCGTAATTTCCGCCGTTTTGCAGCGCGAAAACCATTTCGGCTTTGGCGATTCGTCCGAGCATTTCCCGCGCTTCGGCGTGATGCGTTTCGATGCGCAGCGCGGCGAAATAATTTTTCCCTTCTTTTTTAATCAGCTTTTCGGCGTTTTCATCAACCGTCAAAATCGTCCAGAAATTGTTTTCGCGGCGCAGTTTTATTTGCTGCAATTCGACTTTGTCCGTTTCATTATCGGGCAATTTAGCGGTTACGGTCGCCGACGCTCCCGAAATGATTTCGCCGTTAATTTCAAGCTGCGCCGGAACTTGGCGCGCAATCGGTTCAAAATCCACTTGCAATTCCTTTAATTCCGCGTCGGTCAAACCTTCGATTGCCGGACGCAGATTTGTCAAAAAAAGCGCGTCGCGAAACCGTCTGTCGCGCAGATTTTTGTAAAACGCGCGCACCGTGTCGGCAGGCGAATTCTGCTCGATTTTAATTTTCGCTTTGTTGGATAATTTTTCCGCCGCGCTGGATTTAGCAGCGGACGCGTTTTGAGCGACGGAATTTTCGGCGATTTCGCCGTCGCCGATTTTCGCCGCTTCGACTGCGCAGCCGCCGACCAAAACAGTTAGCAAAAGAATTGTTTTAAGCTGAAAAAGCCTGCCAAACATTGATTTCTCCGGAGTTTTAAGTTGTAAAATTTTAGAAGTTTTTGCTGGAAAAGCGCACCAAGGGGAAAGAAAAAAGACGCGCTAACTTTTTCAGTATAGCGCGTCATCGGCAAAAAGGTAAACAACTTTTTACATTTTTTGAAAAAATTTATTCCCCGTTAAGATTGCCGTTATTTTTGCCGCTCAAAAACAAATCGCGACCGACGATGTAAAGGAAAATCGCCAGTATCAAAAACGGCAGCAATCCGAGCAAATCAGAACTCGGACCTTCAAAAAACGGATTGCTTTCTTTTGCCCATTTATTAAAACCGGTCTGAATTGCCTGAAGCGACGGAATCACAGCGAAAATCGCAATCAGAATTCCGGCAATCGCGCCGCCCGCGATGTAACCGGACGCGAGCAAAACGCCGTTTGATTTGTCGGTTTCGGCGATAATCTGTTCTTCGGTCAAGTTTTGCCGCGCGAGTTTGCGTTTCAAATAAATATCAACCGCATAACGCACCATTCCGCCGACGAAAATCGGCGCTGATGTGGACAAAGGCAGATACAAACCGACGGCGAACGCGAGCGCGGGCGCGCCGGTTAATTCAAGCATAATCGCGATCATCGCGCCGATTAAAACCAAGCCCCACGGCAACTCCTGACTCAAAATTCCTTTGATGATGTAACTCATCAAAGTCGCTTTCGGCGCATCGTAGCGTTCGAGTTCGTCGCCGTTTTCGTCTTTCGTAATCACGCCGTTAATCGTCGGGTCAACGAAATACGCCGGTTTGCCCTGCATATCAATCAGATATTTTCCGGTTTGTCCGAGCTTCGGGTCGGTGTTGTGCCAAACGCGGTAATTTACCGGATCGTCAAGGAATTTTCCGCCCGCGCGTTCGCCGCGAACTTGTCCGCCACTGTCGCGAACGAGCTGCTGTTCGTTAACGACAACAGCCGCAAACTGTGCCGGATCAACTTTTTGATAAAAGGTTTTTGAATCATTCAAAAAGATGAGCAGCGGTCCCAAAACAAGCGCCGAAGCGAGCGCGCCGACGAGAATCGCGACTTGCTGGCGGCGCGGCGTGCCGCCAACGAGAAAACCAGTTTTCAAATCCTGCGAAGTCGTGCCGCCGTTTGACGCGGCGATGCAGACGATGCCGCCGATTGATAAAGCGGTCACGAAATACGGGTTCGGCGCAGTCCAGCCGAGCGCGAGAAAAACCAGACAGGTTATCAAAAGCGTCGCCACCGTCATTCCCGAAATCGGGTTCGACGAAGAACCGACTTCGCCGGTCAGTCGCGAGGAAACCGTGACGAACAAAAAGCCGAGAACGATGATTAAATATTTCGGCGACGCCTTAACGACGCCGGTTGCGCCGGAACTCACGAAAACGATTAACGAAATGAGTCCGGGCGACGTGCGCGGCGCGTATGTTTTATACATCGGCGCGGGCGCGGTGGCGACTGCCGGAATCATCAGCCTTTTTCGCAGTCTGCCGACGATTTGGAGCGGTTTGAAATCCGGTTTGGCGGATTTGCGCGGCGGCGGCGTTGACGCTGAAGGCGCGAGTCTGCCGCGCACCGATCAGGATATTTCGATGAAATGGGTCATCGCGGGCGTGCTTGTGTTGCTCGCAGCGATTATGCTCGCGCCGCAGCTCGGTTTGAGCGTTTTTTCAAATCCGATTGTTTCATTTTTCGGCGCGATTTTGATTATCATTTTAGGATTTTTGTTCGTCACGGTTTCGTCGCGTTTGACCGGCGAAGTCGGTTCGTCGTCGAATCCGATTTCGGGAATGACGGTCGCG
>SXVE01000239.1 GCA_005790265.1 Acidobacteriota bacterium
GGCGAACGGTTTTAGAAGTCCGAATCTGCCGATGCCGCGAAGATTGAAGTTCCGTGAATGTCAGGCGATTTTCGGCGCGTATTTGGATACGCTCGAAGAAATCGCGCACAACGATTGCCCGTATAATGCTCATCTCGGCGGCGACGTCGGCAACGGTTTGTTTACCACCTGCGACCGCAAAAGTCCACAATCCTGTATCGCGCGCGGTGTTGATCCACGCTATCATCTGTCGCATCATTCGACCGTCACGACCGTACGCAACAATCAAACTTCCGGACCGCAATTATTGAGCACGGCGCGCGGTAACGAATCGAATTTGAAGGATGCCGTTCGGGTGATTATGGGCGTTCGCCGCGTTTACGATATGCAGGTGCTCGCCTTTCGCCGCGATTACAACAACAGCAATCCGGATCGCGGCTGGTTCGACGCCGTGTATGAAATCGGCGAAGGTCCGATTCAAGGACTTCAGGATGCCAACGTCAACGGCAAACCGGCGGAAGCGCAGCATTATGCTTATCGCCTCGGCAGCAAACCGGAGAATCCGATCAACGCGAATTTAACGAGCCACGGCTATTCGGGAACGGCGATTTTCCGCATGAATTACGGCTACATCAATCCGGGCGCGGTCAGTCCCGAAAGCATGCGCGGCGGCGCGATTGTCTTCGGTCTGGTGAACATTCGCATCTATTCAACCGAATCCGAATATGTCGAGGCGTGGACGAATAACCGGGCGTGGCACATCGCCCGCATGCTGTGCGATAAACGCTGGGGATTCGGGCTTGACTACGCGCGGCTCAATATTTCCAACTTCATTGAGCTGGCGGAATGGGCGGCGCGCAAAGTGACTTTTACGACGCCCGAAGGCGTTGTTTACGAACATATTCGCGCGATGTCCGATGTCGAATTGACACAGCGCACGGCGCAGCAGCAGATCGAAGATATGTGTCTCGCCGGTCGTTTTTCGCGTCCATTTTTATTTCAGGGAAAGCAGTGCATCGTTCCGCTCAGAGCTTTGACCGACAGCGAACTCGCGGCGTGTCCGGTGTGTACCGATTACGGCGAAAACCGCAACATCATCGTCGATGAAAACGGGAAATCTTCAGTTTCGCGTTCGCAGATTTCCGATCTCGATTTGCCGAACCGCATCGAAGGGCAGTTTCACGATTATCTGCAAGCGCACACCGAGCAGAACGCGCCGGTCGCCGAAGATGTCGAGCAGCAATTAAAAGCCGGGAAAGTTTTGGGCGACACCAGCCGCCGCCAGGTGACGAAAAAATATTCGTATCTCGGCGTTGTCACGGAAGGTCACGCCGTAAAATTTAGTCACTGCATTATTTTCTTAGGCGAATCAGAGTAATAATATCTTTAGTTTTCGTTTCCTTCCTCGGCATCCTTAATAAAAAAGGGCACTTGAGAAAAGTTTTAATTGTCCGTTCATTTTTTAAATTCTTCTGTAAAGATTAGCGGGCTATTATCGAAAATGATTCTCCGCTAAGTTTTCAACTATCCGGTCTTTTTGCTTCTGTTCAGTTTTTTGTTGAGTATATTTGGTTTTTCTTTGACGCAATGAGCGCATTGAGTTGTGAAATTTCAACAAAATCGAATCTGTTTGGCGTTTGATATGGCGATATTTGAAAAGTCTAAGCAAATAATTACGCAGCTAAAAAATACTTAGTTTTATTCGCAGAAACTTCTTCGGGTTTTGACGAAAATCGTAGATTAATTTGGTGCTTTCGGCGGAAAGTTGATTGATGTTGGCGGTGGTTTGATTCAGATTATTATAAAGCGTCTCGTCGGTCAGAAGTTTGCCGACGGTTCCTTTGCCGCTTTGCGCGTCGCCGATCAGCACGTCAAGTTTGCCGGCTGTGGAATTGAATTTTGCCAAAGTATCGCGGGCGTCTTCATAAAGCTGCTCGTCTTTGAGCAGTTTTCCGGCGGTGCCTTTGCCTTGGTTCAAATCGGTTGTAATCGAATTTATATCTTCAGCAACTTTATTAAATCTCTCAAAAGTCGGTTTTAAGTTTTGGACTGATTCGCGCAAATCCCGAATAGTGGCGCGCGTTTCGTTATAAAGTGCTTCATCGGTCAGGAATTTACCGG
This sequence comes from Acidobacteriota bacterium, assembly GCA_005790265.1. GTDB lineage: Bacteria > Acidobacteriota > Blastocatellia > Pyrinomonadales > Pyrinomonadaceae > SXVE01. The sequence goes on from SXVE01000239.1 coordinate 2,101, forward strand.
CAGAGCCGCGCCCGTTTCGTAAATCTTGGGAAATTCCTTCAAGCTGCGAAACCGTCCTGTTCAAGCTGTTATACAATTCCGGATCATTCAACAATTTTCCCGCCGTTCCATCGCCGTTATTAACTTTTTCGAGCGTGGTTTGCAGTTTGACGACGGTCAGCCGCGTTTCTTCAACGGCAGTATCGAGATTTTTGTACAACGATTCATCGTTGACGATGCGACCGAGCGTGCCTTCGCCGTTGTTGGCTTTGGTCAGAATTTCGTTTGCCGGAACCGCCAGTTTATTAATTTGCTGTAGTAAATCGTTGCCGGTTTGCGTCAATTGGTTGATTGACATCGTCGTCGTCGAATTCAAAATATCATTCTCGGAAACGGGCGAGCCTTTCGTTGTTCCCGGCGTGATATTAATCATTTTGTCATTAGCGAGCAGCGACAGCGCGATTAATTGCGCAGTTGAATCCGTGCGAATTCTCTCATTCACCGGTCTGCCGTCAAGCATTTCGGCAACCGAAATAAACGCTTCTATTCGTTCATTGCCCGGACTGTCCGGCGGCAGAAATTTGACATCGTCAACTTTACCGATAGTGACGCCCGCCAGTTGGACTTCAGCGCCTTGCCGCAAACCGTCGGCTGTGGCAAATCGAGCTTTGAGGTGAAGTTTCTTTTCAAACGGATTAAATTCGCCGGTCGAATTCAAAATCAAAAAGCCCATCACAAGCAGCGCGACGAGAACGAAAATTCCGACGCGCAGCTGACTTAAAGATAAATTGCTTTGTGTTTTGGGCATAGATTAATAAATTATATTTCTAATGAAAAGTCGCAAGTCTGCTTATTTTCCGCGAATAAACCGGTGAATGTAAGAATCCTGTGAGCGGCGAAGCTCTTCGTCTTTGCCGCTGAAAATAATTTTTCCTTCGCGCAGCATAATCACTTCGGTATTAATCAAGCAAAGTTTTTCGCCTTCGGTTTCAAAATTAACTTCTCCGTTTTCGTCCACGACGGCGTATTCCGACGAAAGATATTCGAGATTATTCATTTCGTGTGTCACAAAAATCGAGGAAGCATCTTCCAAATCTCGCAATTTAATCGCTAATTCACAGATTGTTCGCGCCGTCGGCGGATCGAGTCCGGCAGTCGGTTCGTCAAACAAAACTATGCTCGGATTGCCGACCAGAGCGCGGGCGATGCCGACGCGCCGCCGCATTCCGCCGGAAAGTTCGACCGGCATTTTATCAATCGCATCTTCGAGATTAACAAATCTGAGCATTCTTCTCACTTCGTGCTCGACTTCGTCTTCCGGAACGCTTTCTTCGTGCAGACGATACGCCACATTTTCGTAAACCGAAAGCGAATCGAAAAGCGCGCCTTCCTGAAAAACCATTCCGATCTTTTTACGGATACGCATCATTTCCGGTTCGTCGAATTCGGTGATCTCTTCGCCGTCAATAAAAATCTGTCCGCCGTCCGGTTTTAATAATCCGAGAATTAATTTGATAATCGTTGATTTTCCGCCGCCGGAACCGCCGAGAACGACTTTTGTTTCGCCGCGCCGCACGGTGAAATTTATTCCGTCGAGAATCGTTCGATCGTCGAAAAAAAGTTTGACGTCGCGAAACTCAATCGCCGGCGTCACGCGTTCGATGTTATCAGTCGGCGTTTCTAAATCGGTTTCCTCGTATTCTTCAAACAGCGGTTTTTCGACTTCTTCTGTTTCGGTAATCGCCATAATGCTTTTTGTCGGAATGTAAATTTGTTTCGGTCGAACTTATAATTGACTGACGCCGAGAATCGCTTGCAGTAATCTGGAAATAAAAAAATCGGCGATGATGACGACGATTGACGAAAGCACGACGGCGCTGGTCGTCGAAGTGCCGACGCCGACTGTGCCGCCTTCAGTCGTTAAACCTTTGTGACACGAAATCGTTCCGATGATAATGGCGAAAAAAGACGGCTTGATAACGCCGCCGATCAAATCCTGAATCGTGACGCCGTTTCTGACCGATGTTAAATAAAGAGAATTATCGAGTCCGAAAATTTGCGAGGCGACCACGCCGCCGCCGATAATTCCAAACACATCGGCGGCAACCGTTAAAAGCGGAAGCATCAGAAGCAGCGCGATGATGCGCGGCGTCACGAGTTTGCGAATCGGAGAAGTTCCGAGCGCGCGCATCGCATCTATTTGCTGGGAAACCACCATCGAACCGAGTTCGGCGGAAATCGCCGAGCCGACTCGTCCGGCAACCATCAAAGCCGTCAAAACCGGACCGAGTTCGCGAATCAGTGAAGTTGCGACGGCGCGACCGGCTTCGCTTTGTCCGCCGTAATGCGCCAGTGTCGGATACGTCTGCAAAATCAAAACGCCGCCGGTGA
>SXVE01000023.1 GCA_005790265.1 Acidobacteriota bacterium
AAACTTTTTGCTCGAAGCGGAAGGACGCGTTTGTCTGCGCGTTTACCGCCGATTGGACGGAACTGTGATCACAAACGATTGTCCGGTCGGATTGGCGAAGTTGAAAAAGCAGATTTCGCGCGCGGCAGCCGCCGTTTTTACGATGATTGCCACGTTTACCGGCGGCATTTTCGCGCTCGAATCGCTCAAATCACTGCGTGCGCTGACTAATTATAAAAAAGTGCCGGAAATATTTTACGAATCTAAAAGCGAGAAGAAAATAAGCTTCGGTATTTACGGGACTTTCGACAATTTGCCCGAGGTAAAAATAGAGATTTTGAAAAACAGAAAGTTTTAACTTATTTTTTCATTACTGGCGGCAGTTTCGGATTTTCGGCGAGCGTTTTCGTCCACTCGATATATTTTTTCTAGTCTAATTTTTTGCCGGTCGAACCGCTCGTCATATAACGCATTTGCCCGAAAATCTCGCGTTCCATCCACGGGCGGTCGTGTTTGCCGAAACACCAGAGAATTCCGGCGTACGAATTGGGATTGCGCCCGTCGAGACAGTATTTGTTGTTCAAATCTTCGAGAATGGCGAACGCTTCCTCGTAATTTTTCGTCCACTGAATGACGAGTTTGCCCCACAACATTCGCACGTAATTGTGCACTTCGCCCGTTTCGTTCATTTCGCGCTGCGTTGCGTTCCAGAGTTCGTCGTAAGTTTCGCACTTTTCCATCTGTTCGTGCGTAAAGATTTCCGGTCGCTCGTCCTTGATGTGTTTGCGCATCGTTTTGTGCGCCCATTCGGGCAAACTTTCGAGCGAATCGTATTTGGCGTTGTGATGCGTAAAATTATACGAAAGCTCGCGGCGGACGATGATTTCTTCGAGATACGCATCTTTCGACGCTTTCGGCGCGTTTGATTCTTTAACGGCGAGCGCGACTTCGAGCGCCGAGAGAAATCCGAAATGCAAATACGACGAAAGGCGCGAACAGCCGTCAACTTCCGGTTTATTGCGCGTCGTTTCGTAGTCGGGCAGAATGTTTTCGACGAAAAATTTCAGCCGTTTGCGTCCGTTTTTCGTGCCGCCGTGATAAATCGGCGACGGTTTGACAGCGTGATCAATGTCGCATTCGGCGACGAGTTTTTTGATGTTGCTCGCGTTAACTTCCGTGTCGGGACAATCTATTTTTAAGTCGAGACTTTTAATTTTTATTTTCGCGTCTTCAAACGGCACGAGATATTTGTCGAGAATTTTGTTGATTTTCGGGCGAATCGTGCGCGCGGCGTATTCTTCTTTTTCAAACAGAGACAGCGGAATGATGCCGTTTGAATCAACCGCATAAACGGGAATTTTCGCTTTTTCGACAATCGCGGCGTTGTGCGCGGGAATGATGAAGCACGGGAAATCGTCGGTCACAATTAGTGCCGCTTTCTCGGCGATTTTGGCGACAACTTGTTTCGGCGCGTGTTTATCTTTCTGCAAAAAGAAAACGTATTTGATGCCGAGCTTTTCAAACGCGCGGCGTTTTTCCTCGACGCCTTCGAGAATGTATGTGTGAAAACGGTCGCTTGCCCACGGATAATAAAATTTCAAACCTTCGTAAACGATGAGCGGCAGTTTGCGCTCGTTCGCTTGTTCAATAGCGAACTTTAGCGCGTGATTGTCGTGCGCGCGTTTGAACATCTGCATCCAATACAGCACGTATTCCGCTTTTTCGTTTTCGTCGCGTTCGTTTAAGAGCCGAACTCGCTCGTTAATTTGTTTCATCGCAGCGGGAGCGCGACGCGCAGATTGGTTTCCGGCAAAATTCCCTGCACGCGAATGTGCCGGTTCGAGATAAACCACATCTCGTCGCGATCGTTCGGCAAAATGAGATACGCTTCTCCCGTCTCGGACGCCGTGTAAAGTCCCAAAACGCGGTACGCCTGCTCGGTATTGAATCCGTTTGCCAGCGGCAGCGGCGCCGGTCCGTTGGTTAGCTCGACCACCCGAACATAGAGATTCGGTTCAAATATAATACTCATATAAGTTTTATTAAATTTTATCAAAAACCGCAGCGAAAAATGAATAAAAACGATTAAAATAATTGCGCCCGGTCAAAAATATTTATCAATCGAAACGATGCGGCGCGGGTTTCGTCTATTTTGTGAGAGAAAAATGAAAAAACTGTTTATTTTCGCTTTGTTTAACGTTTGTTTATGTGCATTTTCGGTCGGCGCGCAGGAATATAAAACCGTCGCCGACGGCGTTGAATACGCCGAATACGTCAGGGAAATCGAGAAACTTCCCGTGCGAATGAATTTACTGCGCGTTGATTTAACGAAAGTTCGCCTCGATGTCGTGCACGCGCTCGATCAGGCAATCGGAACCGAAACAACTTCGTCAATGGCGAAAAGACACGGCGCGATTGCCGCCGTTAACGCCGGATTTTTCCGCCTCGACCGCAGCATTTTCGCCGGAGACGCGGCGGGCGTTCTGCAAATTGACGGAAAACTTTTGAGCGAAACTTTCGGCGGCAGAACGGCGCTGATTATCGCCAACGATGACGCGATTATCGGCACGGGCGCGGCGATTACCGGCGCAAATTCCGCGTTGTTCGGCGGCAATGCCACGCTGAATCACAGCAAAAACCGTTTGACCGGCGGCAAAGCAAACGCAACTCGCGTCGCGATTGCCAATTTAGAATCGGTCACCAAACTGATTGTCGGCACGCGCGAATTCGTCGGCGTCGGCATCAACCGGGAACGCAAAAAAGACGAGATCGTCGTCTTCACGCCGGAATTTAATCGCACGACGCTGACCGATGCGGACGGCGTCGAAGTCGTCGTGCGCAGCGGAAAAATCGTCGAAATACGAAACGGCGCGGGCAGTTGCGTGATTCCGGCTGACGGTTTCGTCGTTTCCGCGAGCGGCGCGAAAAAAGCCGAGCTTCTCGCGGCGGCGCAACTGAAAAATCGCGTCGCGTTCGCCGCCGAAGTGTTCGCCGAAAGCGTCTCCGGCGATTCGACCGGCGGCAAATACGCGGTGCGCGGCGAAGATATTACCAACGGAGTGCCGCAACTTATCAAAAACGGCGCGATTGACATCACTTGGGAAAAGGAAAAATCCTCGCAAGCGTTTGTTGAAACAAAACATCCGCGCACGGCGGTCGCGCAGCTGAAAGACGGCAAGTTTTTGCTGATGACCGTTGACGGCAGAAGCGAAAAAAGCGCCGGAATCGGTTTGCAGCACCTCGCCGAACTGCTGATTGAGTTCGGCGCAACCGACGCGATGAACCTTGACGGCGGCGGTTCGACCACAATGTTCCTCAACGGCGCAATCGTCAACCAGCCTTCCGACAAAGAAGGCGAGCGCAAAGTCAGCGACGCGGTTTTAGTGCGCCCGCGCCGCAAATAATATAAAAATTCAGCGAGAATATACGACAAATCAGGCTTGATTGAAACAGTTCGCGAAGATTTATAAGTCGTGCAGTTTTCGATTTTAACCGTGCCCGGAAAATTTTTCGGGCTTTTTTTTGTTGACCGCGCCATCGCCCGCACGCCCGACGGCAAATAAAACTTCAGGCAAAAATTTATTTCCCGTCTCGTCGCATCTCCGCAAGGCACTGTTGTTTATCAAACGATTTTTCTATTTAACAACGGTTTTAACGACACATTTATCAATTTCTTTTGGAGGTTTAAGAATGTCATATCCCCTATTGAATTACGGAAACAAACTACCGGCGGTCGGCGTGGCGCAAAAATTACTGAATGCGCGCGCGGGAAGCTCGCTCGTGGCGGACGGCGATTTCGGTTCTAAGACAAAAGCGGCGGTCAAGGAGTTTCAAAAACCGCGCGGGTTAACGGTTGACGGCGTAATCGGGCAAAACACGTGGGGCAGGATGTCGCAGATGGCGGAAAATCTGCGAATTATTGACTGCGTTGATGTTTTCGACCCGAGTTTATACACGCTCGAAGCGAAAGATATTCTGAAAGCGGGCGGCAATCCGATTCTCATCGGCGGAATGTCGAACGGCGTGGAGCAGGCGGTAACGGAAATCCTTATCGCGGCGGGAAGCGAGCCGATTTTTTTGCTGCGCTTTCACGGACACGGCGCGTCCGGCGTCGCCGGTATCTCATTCGGGCAGGGCGGCATTCCGGGCGAACACAATGCGAGCATTCACGAAGGAAACTGGGCGTATATGCAGCCGATTATCGCGCGTTTGAAGCCGATTTTCGGACCGTACGGCTGCATTCAGTTTATGCACTGCTCGACCGGCAAAGGAGACAGCGGCAGAAAAATGCTGCAAAAGATTGCCGATACGACGGGCGTGCCGGCAACGGCGGCAATCAACGATCAATTGGGCGGCGGGCTGGATACTTTCCGTTTTGAAGGCGCGACTTTTACGGCATTGCCGGGCGGACAAACCCTAAAAAGCTGGAGCGCGTCGCGACCGGAGTTCGTCGGCATGTCAGTGCCTTAAACTTTTATTCGAGCGGCGGCGCATTCGGCGGCGAAGCGGTCGGGAAAAAACGGACGAGAGCGATGATATTTTTGCTTTCGCCCGTTTTTTATTTGTTTGACGCTGATTTCGGCGCAGCGCGCGGCGCGAATTGCATTTCAGCGAATCGTCACCGACACTTTTCGTTCGCGCGCGCCGTCGAATTCGCACAGATATATTCCTTGCCAGCGACCGAGCAGCAATTTTTTGTTCGCAAACGGAATAGTGACGCTCGAACCCATCAAAGACGATTTGATATGCGCGTCGGAATTATGTTCAAAGTGGCGAAAATCGGCGTAAAACTGCGGAATCGTTTTGTTCAGCCAGCCGAGCATATCGCGTTTGACGTCCGGATCGGCGTTTTCGTTGACGGTCAAGCCGCAAGTGGTGTGCTGCACAAAAAGAACGCAGATTCCTTCGGCTTGTTCGGCATCGCGCACGATGTTTTCGACTTCCGCCGTGATCTCAATCATCTCCTCGCGCCGCTTTGATTGCACATTTATCGTTTCCATTATTTGTAATACTGCGCAATCGAAACGAATTTTTCAATCAACCGCGCATCGTTCCTTTTTTTCGTCATCATTCCCGAAAAATTCGCCGGTTAATTCATCCCAAATTGTGCCGACGAATAAAAATTCGCCGTCCTATTTGAAAAGACTGACGCCCTAAACACAAAATTCGCCGCCTTAAACATAAAATTCGTCGCCCTGTTTGAGAAATTTGACGCCCTGATCGTGAAATTATGCGTCAAACTCGCCAAGTTTGATGCATTTCTCGCCAAGTTTGACGCATTTCTCAGCAAGTTTGACGCATTTCTCGGCGAGTTTGACGCATTTCTCGCCGAGTTTGATGTAAATCTGGCGAAGATTGACGCATATTTCGCCAAGATTGATGCATATTTCGTCAAGATTGATGCATTTCTCGCCGAGTTTGACGCATTATTTGACGAGATTGGCGTATATTTTGGTGAGATTGGCGCGTAATTCGTCGAGATTGAAATGTTATTTCCGGAATTATACGGGTTAAATTTAACTTTCGCCGTGCTATTTGAAGATAAATGCGCCGCGCACGGCGTTTTGGTGAGCGTTTGCCGTTTGATTGAAACGCTTTCGTGCTGCGCCGCGTCGAAATTCTGCGCAATTTATCAAAAAATCGGAAGTCGGCGGCTGAAATGCTGCCGCAAATACCCGGTAAATGAAATTTATTGCGCCAGTCAACAAAAAAAAGCCCCGCTAAACGGAGCCTTTTTTTATTATTTAACAATTTTCGCCGTGTTTTTACTACGGTTTTTTGTCTGCCGCGACGTCAATCGTGCGTTCGACCTGCACTTTCGGCGCGTTTCCGTGATTGGTGTTGTTGGCGGAATTGATCGCGATGTGCGGCGCGATAATCAGTGCGACGATGCTCATCAATTTGATGAGAATATTCATCGAAGGTCCCGAAGTATCTTTGAACGGGTCGCCGACCGTGTCGCCGGTGACGCTCGCTTTGTGCGCTTCGCTGCCTTTGTATTCCATTTTGCCGTTAATCATCACGCCTGCTTCAAATGATTTCTTCGCATTGTCCCAAGCGCCGCCCGCATTGTTCTGAAACATTCCCATCAACACGCCGGAAACCGTGACGCCCGCGAGTAATCCGCCGAGCACTTCGGGTCCGAAGGAAAATCCGACGACGACCGGAGTGATTAAGGCGATTGCGCCGGGCAGCATCATTTCGCGAATCGAAGCTTTGGTCGAAATCGCGACGCATTTGTCGTATTCCGGCTTGGCTTTATATTCCATAATGCCGGGAATTTCGCGAAACTGGCGGCGAACTTCCTGAACCATCGCCATCGCCGCGCGTCCGACCGCCGCGATTGCCAGTGACGAAAAGATAAACGGAATCATTCCGCCGACAAATAATCCGGCGAGCACGTCGGCTTTGTAAATATCAATCGAATCAATTCCGGCAATGCCGACGAACGCCGCAAAAAGCGCGAGCGCGGTCAAAGCGGCGGAAGCGATGGCGAAACCTTTGCCGGTCGCGGCGGTCGTGTTGCCGACCGCGTCGAGAACGTCGGTGCGCGCGCGAACTTCTTTCGGCAGTCCGCTCATCTCGGCGATGCCGCCCGCGTTATCGGCAATCGGTCCGAACGCGTCAATGGCGAGCTGCATCGCGGTCGTCGCCATCATTCCGGCGGCGGCAATCGCGACGCCGTAAAGACCGGCGAAATAGTGCGATAAATAAATTCCGGCGGCGAGAACGAGCGTCGGAATCAGGGTGGATTCCATTCCGACCGAAAGACCGCCGATGATATTGGTCGCCGCGCCGGTGTCCGACTGCTGAACAATCGAATTAACCGGGCGTTTGCCCATCGCCGTGTAAAATTCGGTGACGATGCTCATCAGCGCGCCGACGATTGAGCCGACTAAAATCGCTAAAAACACGCCGGTGTTGGTAAAGCTTGTGCCGCGCAGCGTCATTTGTGCGGGCATCATCCACATCACGATAAAATAACAGGCAATCGTCGTGATAATCACCGAAACCCAGTTGCCGATGTTGAGCGCTCTTTGCACGTTGCCGGTGTCATCGGAAATTCGCACGAGCGAACAACCGATAATCGAAAAGATAATGCCGAGTCCGGCGATCAGCATCGGCAAAAGAATCGGCGAAAGTCCGCCGAAATTGTCGGTCACGGCGATTTCTCTGCCCAAAACCATCGTCGCCAGAATCGTCGCGACGTATGAACCGAACAAATCCGCGCCCATTCCCGCCACATCGCCGACGTTATCGCCAACGTTGTCGGC
>SXVE01000240.1 GCA_005790265.1 Acidobacteriota bacterium
GCGATTTCCACTTTATACTGATCGTTTTTTTCGGTCACGATGGGAATCACGCGCTCAAGGTCGGGACGATAGATTGCCCATTCGCCGTTATTTTCCGCAAACGCGTCAGCCGGAACGGATTTTAAGTAAGCGTTGATCTTTTCGTCGGCAATTGTGAAGTTTTTGACGAAGTTGGCGGCGAATTCGGTGAGACGCCGGTCGTCGTTCGGATATTTTTTCAGATATTCGGCGCAGTTGCGCACGGCTTGGCGCGGTTCCTTTTCCATTTTGTTGATGCACGAAAAATAGGCGGCGTGTTTCGCTTCGATTTCGGCAACGGTTTCCGTCTGCTGGGCGGCAACCGAGACGGCGGCGCATAAAATCAAACCGAATAAGGTGAGCAATTTGTGGTTTTTCATTATAAACGCTGTGATTCGCGCGCCGTTCGGAAAGTTGGCTGCGCGCCGAAGATACAAATTGGAATAAAAAAGTTTCTTCTGTGCGGTGCAGCGTCTGTTTTTGCGGCGGAAAACATTGCTTTATACGCTGAGACTGGTGGTAACTAAGGCAATTATTTATTGACTGTTGTTTTTGCGGAAGAAAACGTAGTAATAAATAATTAGATTGACGGCGATCAGGGCGATGCTCAGGAATAAATGAAACTGCACGGCGAAACCGGGATATAAAATCGCGCGTAGATAATATTCGATGAAGCCGCCGTCGTAGCCGACTTCGCCGCCGAGGTCGCGAAAGTAGTTTTCCCAGTCGGTCAGCGGGCATGGCAAAACGAAATACTGCACAATAAAGCCCCATGCGACGGCGGGCAGATGAATTTTCCACACCCAGCGCCGACGCACGACAAGCAATCCGCCGAACGCGGCGAAAAGCACGTAACCGACGTGGAAAATTAACAGTAAATCTGCCGCTAAACGATACAACATTGCGTAAAATATCCGTTTCTCGTCGTGATTTTAGCATACGCCGACGAATTATTTTTCCGCCGTCAGCTCCGCAATTTGTTTTTTGAGTTCTTTGAGTTCGTTTTTCAACCGTTCCAAACCTTTGACGCGCGCGTTCTGCCGCTTATATTCATCGAGCGGCTGCACGGGCGTTCCCCACCAGACGCCGGGGCGGACGATTTTTCCCGGCAATACTCCGGCTTGCGAGCCGATGACCGCGCCGCTCAAAATTTTGGCGTGATCGCCCATTCCGACTTGTCCGCCGATGACGCAGTCGTCTTCAATCACAGTCGAACCGGAAACGCCGGTTTGCGCCGCGATGACGACGCGCTTGCCGATGCGGACGTTGTGGGCGATTTGCACTTGATTGTCAATCTGTGTTCCTTCGCCGAAGCGCGTTTCGCCGAGCGCGCCGCGATCAACGCACGAATTCGCGCCGATTTCCACGTCGTTTTCGATGACGACCGTGCCGATCTGGGGAAATTTGACGTAACCGCTCGCGCCGTTGCGGACAAAGCCGAAACCGTCCGCGCCGATCACCGCGCCCGCGTGCAGAATAACGCGCGCGCCGATTGCAGCATTATCGTAAACAACGCAGTTCGGGTGAATAATCGTGTCGTCGCCGATGATTACGTTGTCGCCGATGCGCGCGCCGCTGTGAATTTGCACGTTTTTCCCGATTTTTGAGTTTTCGCCGATGGAAACGAACGCGCCGATGTAATCGGCTTCGACGTTTGCGCTCGCGGCAATGACGGCGGTGGCGTGACGTTCGCCGCGCATTGCGACCGGACGAAGTTTCGCGGCGACTTGGGCGAAAGCGAGTTTGGGATTTTTTACTTTAATAACGGGAAAGGGAAGCGCGGCGTCGAAATTTTCGGGAACAAATAAACAGGCGGCGTTTGTTTTCGTAAGATTTTCGGCTTTTTCGATGAAAGCGATGTCGCCGTCCGCCGCATTCGCCAAATCGCTGACGCGAAAAATTTCCGCATCGCCCGCGCCCGATAAATTTCCGCCGACGAAAACGGCGATTTCTGCAACATTCATTCGAGAATTTTTGTCCGCGCCCGAAAATTTGTCAAACAACAACGCTTTTTTCAATGTATTCGCCAATGTTTAAAAAACAAATACGGCTCAAATAATAGCGAATCTGACACAAACGGTTTCATCAATCAAATTTTTGTGATGTTTTTCGACAGATGCGGCGCAAATCTTTTCTTAAAACACGACAATTTACTCGGGATTTTTGCGGCTGACGACTTTGCTGTTGTCGAAAAAATCGGGTTTGCGCGGGGCGATGGGGTTTTGTTTGGCGCGTTCGATTTGTTTGGCGCGCAGGCGGAGTTCTTCTTCGTGTTGGCGGCGTTTTTCGGCGCCGGTCAGCGGCGGTCTGCCGCGGTCGCCCCAGTAATATTTAACGGTGATGAAAGCTAATGTCGCGGTTCCGACCAAAGTCAGAATTAACACGAGCACAATCATCCAGGCGAAGTTCGACATACGGGAATCTTAACATTCGGCGGCGCGGTTTCCAATCGGATTGACGAAGCGAAAACCGGCGGCGGCGACTGATTCGCCGTTTTACGATTCAGAAACTACAAGCGTTGTCTAACTCTGCCGCTTTTCGGTTTCATCAATCACGTTTTGCAGAAAAAACTCGACGCCTTCGAGTTCAAAACCGTGTTCGCGCTCGAGTCGAACGAGGATTGATGCGCCGTCGCTGTCGAGAAGATCGAGATCGGCAAGGTCAATCGTCAGGTTTTTGCCCGCATCGGCGCGCATTGCGAGCGCGATTTTTTCAAGCAGAACGGCGTCGTCGTACATCATTTCGCCTTCGACGCGCAAAATTGTTTTATTGCGCTCCAAATCTTCGACTTCGGTCATTTGTATCGGCATAATTATTCGGTCAGATGCAGTGAATACGCAAAAAATTACGCCTGCGTTTCGTGCGGATGCAAATTTTCCGCCGCCGCAAACTTTTTCGACACCAAAAAGACGCCCGCAAATATCAAAATCGCCGCCGTAAACAACTTAAACGTAAACTTTTCGCCCAAAAAGATCACGGCTAACACAAAACCGATCACCGGCTGCAAATAAATATACACGGCAACCACCGACGGCGTGACGCGCGCCAGCGCCCACGCGTTTAAATAATACGCGCCGATGGTCGGAAACAACACGATAAACACCATTGCCGCCGAACTGCTCGCGGTTATCTGCGAAAAATCAATTTGCGACAGCGAAAACGCGCCGATTGGCACACAAATCAAGCTGCCGAAGAAAAAAAGCCACGCGAGCGAACGCAATGCGCCGTTGCGCGCGATCACATCTTTGGAAATCGCCAGATATGCGGCGTAACAAAATCCGTTGGCGACGATCATTAAATCCCCGCGCGTGTGTTCGGCGGAAAAACTCGCCTGCGCCGGATCAATCAGGTAAACAACGCCCGCCGCCGCGATTAAAATGCCCACGCCTTTGCGCCAATTCAAGCGGTCGAAGCCGAAAACCGCGCTGATTAAGGCGACAAATACCGGCATCATCACGGCAAGCAGCGCGGAATTGGTCGCCGTGGTCAGCGACAAGCCTTTCATCGAAAGAAGCTGGTTGAAAATTACGCCGAGCGCGGCATAAAACATCATTAACAGATAATCTTTTCTGCGTTCCAGCCCGATTTCGCCGGAAAATATTTGCAGCGCGCCGAAAGCGAGCGCCGCGCTGCCGACGCGAATGGCGACAACGCCGAAACTCGGAAAGCTCTGCAAAGCGATTTTTCCGACTACGGGAAATGTGCCGAACATTAACTGCACAAAAACGAGCGCAACGTGCGGAGCGTAAGAAATTTTGGTATCAGCCGTCGAATTTTCCATCACAAAATAAACTTTAATGCTAACAAATCAAACGGCGCTTGGGCAGTTAAGCGGCGCGATTGCGCCAAATTCGCTTGCCGTCAAATCACGCGCGAAAATAATGCTTTGCAATTTATTAATTTTGTTTTATTATTTCCGTTGTTCTGCCGCAAGACAGTCAAATGTTTGATAAACAACAAGGTTGGAGCGATATTTTCATCAAAATTCGCGATGTTTTTCAATCTAGTTGACGCATAAATCGCCGCGATTGACGCATTTCTCGCCGAGTTTGACGCATTTCTCAGCAAATTATGCGTCAATCTCGCCAAGTTTGACGCATTTTCCGCCAAGTTTGACGCATTTTTCGTCAGGAAATGCATCAAACTCGCCACGATTGATGCATTTCTCGCCGAGTTTGACGCATTTTTCGGCGAGATTGACGCATAATTCGCCAAGAAATGCATCAAACTCGGCAAGATTGACGCATTATTTCACGATCAGGGCGTCGAATTCGGCGTTCAGTGCGCCGAATCTTTCGTGCGGCACTGCCTTTTTAACAGGCGGGACTTCATATTTTTCAAGCAGGGAATATTTAACTTCAAGCAGGGCGCATTTATTCACCGGAAAGGCGCGAAAATCTCCGAGCATTACTCTTTTTCCCACGTCTTCCGCACATTTATTTATATTTCGGCTCTCATACTTATCGAGAGATATTTAAATTCCAAGGAGATAACTACCAATGAAAACACGAA
>SXVE01000241.1 GCA_005790265.1 Acidobacteriota bacterium
CAGGACGTGACGCCGGAAATTTCGTGGTCGAACGTGCCGAAAAACGCCAAATCAATCGTTGTGATGATGGAAGACCCGGACGCATCTCTGAAACCCGTGACGCATTGGCTCGTCGCTAATATTGCCCCGACCGTCACCGGATTTCCCGAAAATATGGCGAAAACCGAAACGGCGATGGGCGCGATGCAGGGCGCGAATCAAAACGGCAAAATCGGTTACTACGGACCGATGCCGCCGCCCGCCGACAAACCGCACAATTATCATTTTCAAATTTTCGCGCTCGACACGAAATTGAATTTGCCGAGCGGTTACAATCGCCAGGCGCTGCTCGACGCGATGCGCGGGCACGTTATTGCCAAAGGCGAAATCGTCGGAACGTATCAGCGCAAACCGGACGTGCGCGAGAAAAAGTAAAGAGCTTAACCGCAGATAAACGCAAATAAACACAGATTTTAATGGTAAAAAACTACAAATCAACAATTTCAAAAATCCGTTCTTTATCCGCGTTTATCTGCGTGTATCTGTGGCTAATTTTTCTTTCTTCAAATGTTTTCGCGCAGACGATTTCGGGAATCGTCACCGACCAGAAAAACGCGCCGGTTGAAAACGCGGAAATCACTCTGACCAATCAAACGAAAATAATTGCGCGAACCGCATCGGACGCAGACGGCAGATTTTCGATTGATCTGCAAAATTCAAACAATTCTTTACTCGTTGTCAAAGCAAGTGGATTTGCTGATTTCTCGCGAATTTTGCCGCCGAATTTCAGCGAAACTCTGAGCATAATTTTAGAACCGCAAACTTTGCGCGATGAAGTCACCGTTTCGATCACGCGCACCGAATCGCGTCTTTCGGAAACTCCGGCGAGCGTCGTCGTTTTGAGCCGCGAGACGCTCGACACGACCGCCGCGCAGACGGTTGACGATTCGCTGCGGCAAATCGCCGGATTTACGTTGTTTCGCCGCAGTTCGAGCAAAACGACGAACCCGACGACGCAGGGCGCGAATCTGCGCGGACTCGCGGGCAGCGGCGCGTCGCGGGCGGCTGTTCTGCTCGACGGTTTATCGCTCAACGACGCGTTCGGCGGCTGGACTTTCTGGTCGCGCGTGCCGCAGATCGCGGTCGAACAGGCGGAGGTTTTGCGCGGCGGCGCGTCCGCGTTTTATGGCGATCAGGGTTTGAGCGGCGCGGTTAATCTGCGCACGAGTTCGTTTAACGAAACGAGCGAAACGCCGATTTTCCGCGTTCAAACTTCCGCCGGAACGCAAAAAACTTACGACGCGAGTCTTTTCACCGCTTACGGAAAACGCGGTTGGAATTTCGATCTGGCGCTCGAATCTTTTCAAACCGCCGGTTACATTCCGACCGCCGAATCGGAACGAGGAACGATTGACACGCGGGCGAACAGTCGGCATCAAAGCGGAATTTTAACGATAGAAAGAAATTTTTCACCGCAGAGACGCGGAGACGCGGGGAATTATGACGGAAGACTTTTCTTAAAAACCAACATTTTCGCTGAACGACGCGACAACGGCACGAGTTTGACGAACAATCAGACTTATTTTCGCCAGTTCGCGTTCGGCGCGGATTTTTCGGGTGAAAAAATCGGCAATTTTCAGTTTCGCTCGTTCATCGAAAACCAAACTTACGACCAGACGTTTTCGGCAATTTCCAACAACCGCAGCACCGAAACTTTATCGCGCATTCAGCGCGTTCCGTCGCAGGCATTCGGCGCGAATCTTTTTTGGACAAAAGTTTTCAGCGCAAAACACGTCGTTTCGAGTTCGCTCGAATTCAAACAAACGCGCGGTTTCAGCGATGAAATCATTTACGTCAATAATCGCCAGAGTTCGCTTGTCGGCGCGGGCGGAAATCAGCAAATTTTCGGCGTTTTCGCGCAGGACGTTTGGCGCGTTTCCGGCAAATTAACTTTGAATTTCGGCGCGCGTTTCGATTTTTGGGAAAACAAAAACGCGCTTTCCGCAACGCGAAATCTGGCGAATAATTTAACGACCGCGACAAATTTTCCTGACCGCACGGAAAACGCTTTTTCGCCGCGCGTCGCCGCGCTTTATCAAATCAACCGCAATTTTTCGCTGCTCGCGTCTTATGCCAAATCGTTTCGCGCGCCGAATTTGAACGAGCTTTACCGCGCTTTTCGCGTCGGAAACGTTTTAACTCAGGCGAATGAAAATCTGCAATCGGAACGCGCCGACACGTTTGAAACGGGCGTAAATTTCACGGGTTTGGCGCGAAAATTAAATTTGCGCGGCAATTTTTTCGTTGCCGAAGTCGCGCGTCCCGTCGTTTCAATCACCGTTTCGACCGCGCCGAATCTCATCACGCGCCAGCGTCAAAACGTCGGCAAAACTCGCGCTCGCGGCGTTGAACTCGACGCCGAATATTCGCCGTTCACCAAACTCAAACTTTCCGCCAGTTATCTTTTGACCGATTCGCGCGTCGCCGATTTTCCGGCAAATCCGCTTTTAATTGACAAATTTCTGCCGCAAGTCGCGCGTCAGCAGTTAACTTTTCAAACCGCTTATCGCCCGACCGAAAAACTAACTTTTTCACTGCAATCGAGATTTTCCGACGCGCAGTTTGAAGACGACCTCAACACTTTGCGGCTGCGCCCCTTTTCGACATTCGACGTTTTCGCTTCGTATAAATTCCCGAAAAACGTCGAAATTTTCTCGGCAATCGAAAATCTTTTCAATTCGCGCTACGACATCGCGCTGACGCCAAACCGAAGCGTCGCCGCGCCGCGTTTCGTTCGCATCGGGCTGCGCTTTGCGCTTTGAAAATCCGCGCTTGAAAAAATTGTTTCAACCGAAAAAATTTCCCGCCAGCGCGTTTTTTCTGTTTTCCATCTGCGTTTTGAGCCGCGCGCATACGGTTTCGCACAGCTCGAAAATCGTTTCGTCCGACACGCGGTAGATCGCGTTCAAGCCTTCTTTGCGGCGGGCGACGATTCCGGCTTCGAGCAGCGCGGCGAGATGCTTCGAAACGTTTGCCTGTCCTGAATTCGTCGCCGCGACGAGTTCGCCAACGTTCATTTCAGCGGCGCCGAGCGTGTGCAGAATTTTCAATCTGGTCGGATCGGACAGCAAACGGAAACGGTTGGCAATCATTTCCAAAGCCGCTTCACTTAATTCCTCTTTTTCCATAACTCACTTATCAACAATAATTAGTATATCTATTTTCTCAATATCGCCGCACCATAAAGCGTCCTTGACTTGATAACTATATTACTTTATAGTTATATTTATATCAAGCTAATCGGTAAAGTTTAGCAGAATTATTTAACGCCGAAAAATCGAAGACTGGAGAAGAATTAAAAATG
>SXVE01000242.1 GCA_005790265.1 Acidobacteriota bacterium
CTTTTTGCTGAAAACATTTTGCAGAATCGCCGAAGCGAAGGCGGTTGCCGGTCGCGGCGCGGAGTGCGTCGGCGCGACCGGCTCGGTCGTTTGATTTAGACTCATAGTTTCTAAGTAAAACTGATTTGATTTCAGCGAACCTGCCGACCGCTTTTTTTATTTTGCGGTTAAGTCGTGAAGATTAAATGTCGGCGCGTTCTGGCTTGATAATTCAACCAGCAACGAATCAGCGTCCTCTGCGCTCCGCCTTCCAGCGGGCTAAACAGCGATTGAAATTTTCCTGTTTGAAGTAAAGATCGCGCTCGACGGTCAAGCCGTGAATGTTGATTTCTTCGAGCTGCGCCAAGGTAAAATAACCCCATTCCGGCTCCAGCCCAATGACGTAACCGAAAAACAAAAAGTCGTCGCCCCGCCTTTCGCCTTCGGTCACGAACCACGTCCAATTCCCGGCGGGACAGAAGAATTTTATAAACACAACCGGGTCTTCCGTTTTTTCCTGCTCGTAGAGTTTGGGCAACTGATTTATTAATTCCGTCGGCAGTAATTCCATTTTCAATTAAAACTCGGCGCGCTCGGCGAATTAGCCGGGCGGATAAATTAAAATAAGGTCGGCTGCCCGCTAAAGTCGTCGGGCATTTTGTTGTGCGCGTTCCGCCAGATGTTTCTCGCTAAATCCGACTGCCATTTTTCTTTGACGTTTGCGGAAACCGGCGGCGAATCGTTCTTCGGCGGCTCTGAGGCGCGGCTGGCTCGTTTCGCTTCCTTTTCCTCGGCAATAAAACGCTCGGTTTCCTCGCGGTAGATAAGACAAGTTTGCACCGACAGAATCGCGTGCAGCCATGCCTTCAATTTGCCGTGTCGGGCGATTACCTCATCCGGCTCGCGCGTGATTTTGTCAATTTCGATGGCGAGGTCTTCGCACATCTCTTTGACGCGCCGGTTGCTCTCGGTGAGATTAACCCGCTCCGGCATTCGCGCGGCGTAATCAACCAGATAGCAGAGGCTCGTCTCCAAGGTGTCTTTCTGTCTTAAAAAAGCGTCCGGCTCGTATCGCCGCGTCGCCCGCCAAAGCTCTTCGTCGAGCTTGGACGCGCACCATCCGGCGGGCGGAAGCGGGCGTTTATCTCGAAGAGCGGCGAGGAGTTTTCGGTATATTTCATCTCGCGTAAAAATCTTCTGTTCGCGTTCCATTCGATTTTCTTTTCGCTCTACCGCGTCCTTTTGAATTGGAAACCTTGACGCTTGATGCGGCTTCGCTCAACGCCTTTTCGATGGTCTCCATCGTGCAGTAAAGCGAGCGGCTCGTGCCGCTTTCGAGGTCGAAATAAGCGACGAAACGCTTCAGGGAAATGGTCAACAAAAGCTCGCTCAGCATTTCCGCGATTTCGACGGCGACGCGCTGGTTGATGTTCAGGCTCTGCTCGCCGATCCCAACGAGTTCGGGACAGGAGCTGCGTTCGACAGTTTCACGAGGCGCGGGAATCGCCTGATTTTCGAGCAGTTCCGGGTGAACGAGTGATGGCGCAGGGAGTTTCCGGCAAATGGAGGCGGTCGTAAAGTGATTGGCGGCGGAATCTTTTTTCGCGGTCGAGCCGATTAAAACCTGACCGGAGTATTTGCCGTTTCCGCCGTCAATCCACCACGCGCTCGGCGCGTCAGTCGAAGAATACGGCTCGCACTCTTTAAGCGCGCGATGGATTTCTCGCCGCGCCAGATGATTGTCAACGCATCCGACAATGATAGTCAGTTGCCTGTTGCCGCCGCCGCTCGCTTTGATGTGTTTTTCGTAGATGAGTTTTTCGTTGGCGTAGCCGATCTCCAGCCCCCAAGCCGCGCTTATTCTTTCGGCGAGCGTCTGGGCTTTGAATCTACCGATTTCCGCAGCGCAAAAATTACTGCGCGGAATGTTGCACGCTTCCACTCGGTCGGGGTCAATAATCGTCAAATCAACGGTTTTTCCGCGCTGAATTAGCTCATAACCTAGACGCGCCAAACACGGCGCCGCGAAAGAACCCGTGCCGCCCGCGCCGACGACGTAAATTTTGATTAAGCTATGCTCTCTCGGCAAAACTCGCGCGGCGCGGGCGAAACTTGTATCAATCTTCATCGCAGGATTTTCTTTAGTTTTTCTTCCTGTTCGTTCAAATCAATGATTTCGCCGGGCATCTCTCCGACCCAAGCCGCAGGGATTTGCGCGAAAAAATCGTAGATGCCGCAGCGAAACCGGATTTTCGGCGTCGTGCTGTGAACGTCAATCAAAATTCCGAAAATGCGAAACTTGTCCGACTCATCCAAATCGTCTGCACGGCTGAAATGAATCGCGCCGGGCGGGTGCGTATGCAGTTCCAGACACGCATTAGCGTATTCCTCGCGCGAGTCGTCGGCGATTGTCGAAGCGAAACGCCGCTGGCGCCCTATCGCTTTCCACCGCCATTCTTCGCCCTGCTCGTGCCAATAAACCGCGTAAACGTCTTCCTTGAAATCGTTAGAATCGTTTTTTAAACGCGCGTCAGCCAGAATTTCCCGCCAAACTGAAATGGGCAGTTCGGATTTATTCCAAAAAACGCCCGCCTGAACGTCGGGCAAACCTCTGATTCCTTTTGAACAAACGGGCAGACAGGCAGCAAATTCAGTGCGCCTCGCGCGCAGGAAAAGACCGTTGCCAGCCATCAAATACTCGTATAATGCCGCCGTAATCGCTTCATTTTTCGCCCGTGCGATTTTATGCTCGATAAATTTCGGAAGGACGGTTAAACCGTCGAAATCTCGTTCCATAAATTTTTGTTTAGGTGGCTTAAAAGCGGTAGTAAGGTTTGTTTTCGACGACGCGCGCCCACATCTGTTCAAGGGTCGTGTCCGATTCGAGCAGCTCACGCGCCGGAAAACGCCGCGCTCCTTTTTCCGACAGCGAGAAAAGCAGACGGCGCACGTCCTGCGGCTCGGACTTGCATTTCCCGTTTGAATGGTCGCGGTTAAACGGCGCGCGCCAGATCAAATCCCAAACCGCGTCAATCGTTTCCGCTCGCGCTTCGGGAACTTCGTTTTTGCCGAAGCAGATTTTTCCCGAGAGGTCGCCGCCGACGTTGGGCAACGGCGCGATTGCCAGACGGGTTTTTGCCGTGATGTTTCTCGCTTTCGCCGCCCACAGGTAAAATTCGTTTCTTTTTCCGAACAAAACGAGCGTCGGCAGCGGCAAGACGATTTCTTTGACTTGCGCCCCATCGGTTTCGACGAAAATCGGGCGAATTTGTGCCGGTTCAAAGGAGAGAATGTAATTGCCTTCCGGCTCTTCACGGTATCTCAAAATTCGCCGCGTGATCCAGCCCGTATCGGTCTTGAATTCACGAAACGCTCTTGCGATTTGCTCGCTCGACAACGCTTTGGCGATTTCGCGCCCTTCTTCGAGTCGTTTGAAAAGATACTGACCGGGCAAAAAATACAACGCGCCTATCGCGTCCGGCGGTGGCGGCGTAAGACGCTTCGCATTTTTCATAAACTTTTATCTGTGAATCGTTTCTCGACTCTTGTCAGCCGCTGGTTTTCTCGTTCTGGGAGGCGTCCTTCATTCCACAGCGAAATCAAATCGAGCAAAACGTCTTTCGGATTGGCTTCGATTAAACCGTCGAGCAGGCTCGTTTTTTCGAGAATGTCGAGCGCGTCCTTGTGACTTTCGGCGAGAAAATTGATGGTCTGCTCGTCCCACTCATACCATTCGCCGCCACGACAATTTACCGTGTCGAGCCACGGATTTCCGGTCGAGTGGTCAATCAGCTCGAAAAGGTTCAGGTAAAGTTCGATTTTTCCTGTCTTTTCCAAATGCCAGAGATTTTCGTCCGGGCGACTTTTTATTTCGGGAAAGTCGTTTTTGTTCAATCCATAAAGACAGGCGAGATAATTCCAGATTTCCTCGCCGTCTAAGTAAAACAATAATCCCGTCACATAAGAGACGCGCAGATTTTCATACTCGAAATCCTCGCAGCAC
>SXVE01000243.1 GCA_005790265.1 Acidobacteriota bacterium
AAATCGGAAATCTAAAATACTCGCTATGTCGCAAAAATTTCAAGCCGGTGATTTTTTGATTTTTCAGCTCGAAAGCGGTTACGGATTGCTCAGAATTTTGGGGATTGATGACGCGCCGGACGGGAAAATCTGGCATTTGGCGGCTTATAACGAGCTTTTTCTCGATGTCGAATTCGCCGACGCCGCACTCGAAAATCCGCAAAGTTTGACCGTCAGTTTGCCGCACGTTGCTCTCACTGACCGCGCATTTTTGAGCACGCAGACGGCGCGAATGAAGAACGAGCCGCTGACGGAAAACGAATTAAAAGCGCTCGAAGAGTGGAAAAGCGATCCGAGCGCGCCGATTTCCGACCGTTCGGTCAGATTGATGCTCGGTTTACGATAATCAGCGGGCGACTTTTTCGGTGAGATTTTTCGTCGTATTTTCGACGACGCTCGCCGGAACGACGTTTGAGAAATCCGATTCGTTTAATAATTTATTGGTCGGCGCGGTTTCAAATTGTTTGTCCGAAATGTTTTCCTCAATCGCCGCGCTTTGGCGCTCGCGAAAATGTTTTTTCAGTTGAAGAGTGCGCCAAATCGTCTGCGCCTGCCACGCGCTCATCGCGAAAAGAAAACCGACCGTCGCGTAAATTAATGGCGAAGTATTCTCTTTGCCGAAGAAAAAACTCATCAGCAAAATCGCCAAAGTCAGACTCGCCGCCACCGTCATCGCGCTCAAAACGATGTTCGATTTGATGTGCTCTTCCGGCGAAATGCGCCGCTTGCCTTCGTTGGTGAAATCAGGCAGAAACGTGCCGCAGTTTCGGCAATACGTGTTTTCCTGCTGTTCGGATTTTCCGCATTTCGGACAAAACATAGATTCATTTAACATTTAACATTAAACATTTAATAACAATCAAAATTACGCTACAAATTTAAATTTTGTTCGCTGTTAAATGATAATTGTTCAATATTAAATGTTTAAGCGCCGCGCCTTTTTAATTCTCTTTCGATCATTTCCAGCTCGCGGCTCGTCTGTCCCATTACCGAAGAATTTTCCTGCGCGCGGCGAATTAAATACGGAACCGTGTCTTTGACCGGACCGTAAGGCACGTATTTTGAAACGTTGTAACCGTTTTTCGCCAAAACATACGAAAGATTGTCGCTCATTCCGTAAAGCTGCGAAAAATTAACGTGCGGATGATCGTGCCGGATGTTTTTTTCCTCGATTTTATCGGTTATAAACCGCGTGCTCTGCTCGTTGTGCGTTCCGGCGACGAATGAAATCGTTTCGACGTTATCGAGACAATATTCGACCGCCGCATTGAAATCGCGGTCGCTCGCTTCCTTGTTCGGCTGAATCGGCGACGGGTAATTCAATTCGGCGGCGCGGTCGCGTTCCTTTTCCATATACGCGCCGCGCACCAATTTGGCGGCGTAAAGATAATCGTTTTCGCGGGCGATTTGGTGCGATTTTTTCAAAAATTCGAGCCGGTCGTGGCGATACATTTGTAGCGTGTTGTAAATAATCGGCGTTTCGCGGTTGAATTTTTCCATCATTTCCATCGCCGTATCGTCAATCGCGTCTTGCAGCCACGATTCTTCGGCGTCAATAAAAACCGGCTGTTTGATCGAAAAAGCGTATTCGCAAAGTTCGTCAACGCGCTTTTTTCCGCGTTCCCATTCGGCTTGTTCGTTTTTGAAAAGCTCGGCGCGCGCGCTTACTTTTTCCAGAATTTCCGAGCGCACGAGTCCGGTCACTTTGAAAACCGCAAACGGAATATATTCGTCTTGCGCTGCGCGCGTGATCGTGCGGTAAATTTCCGCTTTCGTGTGATCAAAAACCGTTTCGTCAGATTTTCCTTCGACCGAATAATCCAAAATCGTCCCGATGCGCGACCGACCGAGTTTTTCAATCGTCGCCTGACATTCCTCAATCGTCTCGCCGCCGCAAAATTGTTTGTAAAGCGTTTCCTTAATTAAACCTTTGACCGGAAGCCCGAGCGCGAGCGCAAATTCCGCCGCAATCGTGCCGATTCCGTTCAGCAAAGGCGAGTTCATCATCTTAAACATCCGGTGCTTTTCCTGTAATTCGGCGTCCGTTTTGTCGGCAAAAGCGACGGCTGTATCCTGAAAATTCAAATTTAATTCGCTCATAAAAATAATTTATCACACGCGCCGCCGAGAACGCAGAGCCGGAAACGTTTGATTTGCAGATTTTGCGAATTGTTTCTCAAAGGCTTTTACCGTATTATTTTTATCTTTGCCGCAGAAGCAAAACGGCAGCAGAACTTTTTATCAAAACATTTTTTTTATGAGCAAAGGATTACCGAAACGCAGCGAAAATTATTCTGAATGGTATAACGAAATCGTCAAACGAGCGGATTTGGCGGAAAATTCCGCCGTGCGCGGCTGTATGGTGATTAAACCGTACGGTTACGCGATCTGGGAAAAAATGCAGCGCGCGCTTGACGATATGTTCAAGGCGACCGGACATCAGAACGCGTATTTTCCGTTGTTCGTGCCGAAGAGTTTTCTCGAAAAAGAAGAAGAACACGCCGAAGGATTTGCCAAAGAATGCGCCGTCGTCACGCATTACCGTTTGAAAGCGAACCCTGACGGCAAAGGTTTGATCGTTGATCCGAACGCAAAACTGGAAG
>SXVE01000244.1 GCA_005790265.1 Acidobacteriota bacterium
CTGAATCTCGAATTTTGAATCTTGAATTTTTAATTTTTAATTTCACAGCGCGTTTTTCGATAAATAAAACGTCGCGCGGTAACGGTCGGCGCGATATGTCGTATGCGCCGATTCAATCGGCTGGTTGGCTTCCGAATAAACGACGCGGTGCACGACTAAAACCGGCGCGCCGATTTTAATGTCGAGCTGTGCGGCGACAAAACGCGTCGCCGCCGCCGCTTCCAAACTTTCCGCCGCGTGGTGCATCTGCAAATTGTATTTTTCCGTCAGAATCTCGTAAAGGGAATTGACCGTCAAATCAACGCTGTCGAGCTGCGGACACAAATGCGCCGAAAGATACGTTGTTTCAAATGCCATCGGTTCATCGTCGGCGAGACGAAGACGTTCGAGATGAAACACGGCGGCGTCCGGTTCCAAATCCAAATCCTGCGCGACGCGTTCGGCGGCGGTTTCGCGCGTGAGCTGCAAAACGCGCGAACTCGGCGTTAATCCGAGCGAAATCATCTCCTCGGAAAAACCGCTCAGATTGCGCGTGTGCACATCAATTTTGCGATTGGCGACAAACGTGCCGACGCCGCGTTCGCGGTAAATCAATCCGTCGGAACGAAGCCGCAAAAGCGCTTGCCGAACGGTCATCCGGCTCACGCTGAACCGTTCGGCGAGTTCGCGCTCGGACGGAAAATTCTCGCCCGCTTTCAATTCGCCGGCTTTAATTTGAAGTTGGAGCGCTTCGGTAATTTGCGCATGAAGCGGCATCGCGCTGTCGCGCCGCAGAATATCAGCCATATAAATTTCGTCAAAAAAAGTGTGGACTAGACCAGTCCGATAGATAGCACGCGCCAACGAGCCGTGTCAAATAAAACGGCGAGAAGCGACTTGAAAACTGTTAACTGCAGTAAGCAATTTGACAGCGGCGGTTTTATTTTGATACAAGCAAGTGGTCTAGTCCAGTATTCAAGTTAAAAATTTGGCAAAGCCGGAATTTAAGCGCGCGAGCGTGTGTGAATTCGGCTTCAAAAAAACAAAAACCAATATAACAATTTTAGTTTGCGGCGCGAAAAAGAAACAACGCGGAAATTGTCGCCGGTAAACTATCGAGAAATCAGAGAGGTAATTGATGCGCAGCATTTTTGTTTGGACATTTTTCAGTTTTTTCAGTTTTTCAATTGTTTTTCAAACGGCTTGCACGCCGAATGCGGCGAACGATGCGAAAACAGGCGGCGCGGCAAGCGACGCGGCGGCGAAAAAGCGCATCGGCGTTACGCTGCTGACGCGCGAAGATGATTTTTACCGCGAACTGGAAGCCGGTTTGCGCGAAGCGGCGGCGAAAAACAATTTTGAGCTTTTGATTCAATCGGGCGACAAGGATTTGTCGAAACAGCAGTCACAGATTGACACTTTTTTAGTGCAGAAAGTTGACGCCATCATCGTTTGTCCGACTGATACGAAAGGAATTGCGCCGGCAATCGAACGGGCAAACCAAGCGAACGTGCCGGTTTTTACGGCGGACATCGCGGCGGGCGGCGGAAAAATCGTTTCGCACGTTGCTTCGGATAATGCCGCTGGCGGACGGCTCGCCGCCGAATACATCGTCAAAGCTATCGGCGCGGCGGGAAAAGTCGGCATCATCGGACAGCCGGAAGTGCAGTCGGTCGTTGACCGCGAAACCGGATTCAAGGAAGCGATGGCGAAATATCCGCAAATTACGGTTGTGCCGACGATTAGCGGCGGCGGCGTGCGCGACCGCGCGCTCAAAGCGGCGGAAGATTTGCTTCAGGCGAATTCCGATCTGCGCGCGATTTTCTGCATCAACGACGAAACCGCGCTCGGCGCTTTATCGGCGGCGCAAACGCGCGGATTAAAAGATTTAATCATCGTCGGTTACGACGCCGCGCCCGAAGCAATCGAGAAAATCAAAGCGGGCACGAATCTGAAAGCCGACGTAGCGCAGCAGCCGCGCGAAATCGGCGCGAAAACAATCGAAGCGATTGCCGCTCACTTCAAAGGCGGCAGCACGACTCCAATCGTTAATGTTCCGGTAAAAATCATTGATGCGGAATCGGCAAAATAATCGAGCGAAAATCGGGGCGCGGGCAATATAACCGCGCGTTTCGGCGCGGCGGCTTATTCCGAAAAATAAAAAGTGCAAAAAATATTCGGCTACATCATCGTTCTGGCAATCGTCGTCGAAACAATCATTTTCGCGTTTCTCGCGCCGTCGTTTTTTTCGTTCGACAATTTAATCAACGTCGCCGTGTCCATCGCCGTCATCGGAATTCTGGCGGTCGGGATGACGTTTGTGATTTTAACCGGCGGCATTGATTTGTCTATCGGTTCGGTTGCCGCGCTTGCCGGAGTCGCGGCGGCGCTGACGGCGCTGAAATTCGGCGCGCTCGCCGGTTTTGCGGCGGCGTTTGCCATCGGACTCGCGAGCGGCGCGTTCAGCGGCGCGATGATCGCCTTTTTTCGCGTTCCGCCGTTTATCGTTACGCTGGCGCTGCTGACGATTGCGCGCGGACTCGCGTTTATTTTGGCGGAAGGACGCTCAATCGGTAATTTGCCCGAAAACTTTACGGCTTTTGGAAAAGCGTCGTTTTTCAACGTTCCGCTTTCGGTCTGGCTCTTGATTGCCAGCTTTGCCGCCGGTTGGTTCGTTTTGCAGCACACGCGATTCGGACGCTATGTTTACGCCGTCGGCGGCAATCGGGAAGCGGCATTTCTAGCGGGCATCAACGTCAAATCGGTAACGTTGTGGATTTATATTCTAAACGGTTTTTTCGTCGGACTCGCGTCAGTCGTGCTCGCCTCGCGGCTCGGCGCGGGCGTGCCGAATTCCGGTTTGCAGTATGAACTCGACGTGATCGCGGCGGTCGTCGTCGGCGGAACTTCTTTGACCGGCGGGCGCGGCAGCGTCGTTTCGACTTTGTTCGGCGCGATTTTTATCGGCGTGCTCAACAACGGGTTAAATCTCGCGGGCGTCGAACCGTACACGCAGAAAATCGTGCTCGGCGCGGTTATTCTGATCGCGGTGCTGGCTGACCAATTCAAAAAACCGGCGGTTTGAAGCCGGGAAATCGCGCGGCAATTTTGAGCGGGCGGCGCGACGAAAATTAAGTTTATCTTAAATTTCAGTTGACAGGGAAAATTTTTTGCGCTTACAATTGCGTTACAAATAGTGGTCTAGTCCACTGCATCCGAAGTCCAAAAAATTCAAACACTTTCGCGATTAGAAAAAGAATGAATTCCTTTTTCCGACAGATTACTCTGCGGATTTCTCTACAGATTTTCACGCTCGTCGTTATTTTTTCGGCGGCGGTAAGCGCGCGCGCGCAAAACGGCGATGCGCTGCAAATCATTCCCGAACCGAAGCAAATGCAGGCGACGGGCGAAAATTTTGCGGTTAAAAAAGGCGCGAAAATCAGTTTGGCGAATTCGCGCAGCGCTCGTGATCGCTTTGCCGCCGAAGATTTAATCGCCGACGCGCGGCAAACGGCGAACGCCGATTTATCAATCGGCGGCGGGCGAATTCTCGTCGGGCAGCTCGACGACCGCAAAATCAAAACGGCTTTCGAGCAGGCGAAAATCGAAATTCCGGCAAATTTGAGCGGCGAAGGTTACGCTTTAATTGTTGCGGCGAACAAAATCGTCGTCGGCGGCAAAACCGAAGCGGGAACTTTTTACGGTTTGCAGACTTTGAAACAGCTTTTGCGCGGCGAAGGCGAAAACGCGTATTTTCAGGGCGCGCGCATTGTTGATTATCCGACGATGCGTTACCGCGCGTTTTCCGACGACGTTTCGCGCGGATTGGTGCCGACGGTTGATTACGTCAAACGGCAGATCAGAACGTTTGCGATGCTGAAAATGAATATGCATTCGCTTTATATGGAGCACACGTTCGCCAGCCGCTCGCATCCGCTTTTCGCCACGGAAGACGGCAGTTTCACGCCCGAAGAATTAAAAGAAATCGTCGCCTACGCGAAAAATTATCACGTCGAAATTGTGCCGCAGCAGCAGACTTTCGGACATCTGCACAAAGTCGTCAAATACGAGAAATACAACGCGCTCGCCGAAGTGCCGTACGGCGATGTCATCACGCCGCAGGAAGAAGGTTCTTATCAATTAGTCGCCGATTTGTCCAAAGAAATCAACGAAATTTTTCCGTCCGGTTTTTTTCACATCGGCGCCGACGAAACGTTTGAACTCGGCGAAGGCAGAAGCCGCGAAGAATCGAAAGCGAAAGGCGTCGGTGCCGTTTATTTTCGGCACATCAACCGCGTCCGCGACGTTTTGAAACCTTACGATAAAAAGTTGATGATGTGGGGCGACATCGCGCTCAGTCATCCGGAATTGATCGGCGAGATTCCGAAAGAAATGATCGTGATGAACTGGGCTTACGGCGCGCGCGATTCGTATTCTTCGCGCATCGAGCCGTTTCAAAAAGCCGGTTTGCAGCAGTTCGTCTGCCCGTCGGTTTGGAATTTTAATCTGATTTTTCCGAACACTGAATTTGCCGCCGTCAACATTCGCAATTTCGTGCGCGACGGACAAAAAGCCGGAGCCATCGGCGTGATGAATACGAATTGGGACGACGACGGCGAAACGCTTTTTGAAATGGATTGGTACGGCGTCGGACTCGGCGCGGCGGCGGGATGGGAAAACGCGCCGCTCAATATCGAGGCTTTCGATAAAAAATTCGATTGGACGTTTTTTCGCAGCGAAAACAGCATGTTTACCGCGAATATTCGCGCGCTCGGCGCGGCGAGCAAAACTTTGGGATTGGAAAACGTCACGCAAAACGCGCTTTTCTGGCAAAACCCGTTTACCGCGAATTTTCAAAAACGCGCCCGCGAAACCGAAGCGAAAGCGAAACAGTTGCGGCTTGATGTCGAAGCAGTCGAAGAAAATCTGATGAAAAATTCGGCATCGGCGCGCCGCAATCGCGAAATGCTTCCGGCGCTTCATTTTGCCGCCGAACGTTTTAATCATCTCGGGCGGCGAATGATTTTGACCGAACAACTGAGCCGCGCTTACTGGGAAGCTTATTTGAATATGTCCGACCGGCAAAAAGTGCGCAAACTTTCGTGGTATTCCGGCGCGGTTTACAACTATACGCGCGAGATGGCGGAAGAACTCGGCGAACTGAA
Organism: Acidobacteriota bacterium; assembly: GCA_005790265.1. GTDB lineage: Bacteria > Acidobacteriota > Blastocatellia > Pyrinomonadales > Pyrinomonadaceae > SXVE01. The sequence continues at coordinate 5,145 of SXVE01000244.1, forward strand.
AACGAAATACCGCCGTTTGTATCTGGCGGAAAACAAACCGTCGCATCTCGAAAGCGTGCTGGCGCGCTACGACCGTTCAATTCAAATGTGGCTGGAAAAATCGCAGCAGATCAATCAGGCTTTGCAGCAATACGACGAAACGAAAACGATTCCGCCGCCCGAACGTCTCGGCTTGGAGCTTCGCCCGTTGCAAAAATAAGCGGCGCGGCAGTTGAAGCGAATACAAAAACGGCGACCGAAGCGAAACGAAAAATACAAAAATCTTAATAAAAATTCAGCGAAATTAATCAGCAAAAAACAGGCACGTCTTAGAAATTTCTGTTCAAGGAAAAAGAGTATATGAAAAGCATCAAAAAATCTGCATTCGGTTTGCTGGCGGCGCTCGTCTTCGCGGCGCTGCTTGCAAGTTCGGCACACGCCCAGCAAATTACGGCGACTTTAACCGGCACGATCACCGATCCGAACGGCGCGGTCGTTCCCGGATCAATCGTTACCGCGACATCGGTTGACACCGGACAATCGAAAACCGCGACGACCAACGACGATGGAAATTACACGATTCCGTTTCTTCAGCCGGGAACTTACAACTTAACAATTGCCAAAACCGGCTTCGCCGACACGACGCGCGAAAACATCCGGCTTGAAATCGCGCAAACGGCAAGCATTGACGTCGTGCTCGGCGTTTCAGCCGGATCGGTTGACGTCACGGTCGAAGCCGGGGAGACGCCGATTCTGCAAACCGAAACGTCGAATCTGGAAACGACGATCGAACAAAAACTCGTCGAAGATTTGCCGTCAGTCGAGCGCAACATTTTTTCGTTCGTTAATCTTGTTCCCGGAACGATTGACACAAATGCTGCTCTCGGCAATCCGGCAAGCCAAATCGGTTCGTCCGGCAATCGCAACTTTTTCGACTCGAACTTCGCCGTCAACGGCGGACGTGCTTCGACGAACGATAATTTGCTCGACGGCGTGACGAACACGATCGGCGATTTTAACGGCGTCGCGATTTCGCCGCCGCAGGACGCGGTGCGCGAATTCAAAGTTGTGTCCGGCGTCGCGCCCGCCGAATATGGTCGCACGGGCGGCGGCGTCGTGACGGTTTCCTCGAAAGCGGGAACGCAGAAATATCACGGCGCGCTGTACGAATATTTTCAGGACGGCAATTTGAACGCCAACGGCTTTTTCAATAATCGCCGCGGCGTGCCGCGCGTCAACACTTCGTCGAAACATCAATTCGGCGCCGCCATCGGCGGACCGCTTTCGTTTTTTAATTTCGGCGAAAACGACGGCGGCGTGTTCAAAAAAATCGCCGACACATTCTTTTTCGCCAATTACGAAGGTCGGCGCGAAAAAAATCCGTTTACGCGCGTCACGACCGTGCCGACGGCGCGAATGAGAACCGGCGATTTCGGCGAGCTTTTAACCGGCGCGGTGCGCACCGGCGTGACGAACGCTGATGGAACGCCCGCGCTGTTCGGTCAGCTTTACAATCCGTTCAGCTCGCTGACAACCGCCGGAACCACCGCGCGCCGCCAAACTTTTGCCAATAATAATCTCAGCAATTTGCCCGTTTGTTCGCCGGCGATTAACCGCCTTAATACGGCGTGTCTTGATCCGGTCGCGCTCGCCGTTTTGCCGTATATCCCGCTGCCGAATCGTTCGGGATTAATCAATAACTACGCTTACGCCGACAATATTGATTTTACGCGCGACATCGCTTCGGGACGCATTGATCACACGGTTTCCGAAAAGCAAAACTTTTTCGTGCGCTTCAGTTACGAAAAAAGACGCAACGCGCCGCCGAGTTTTCTCGGTACGATCGCATCGAACGTGACCGTGCAAAAAGATACGTTTTTGAACGGAACGATCAATCACGTTTACAGTCTGCGCGATAATTTAATCAATAATTTCCGTTACGGTTACACGCGCGCTCACGCAACGCAAGCGGCAAACAGTCTCGGTTTCGACCCAACGACGCTCGGTTTGCCGGCTTATCTGCGCGATGCAGCTTCGGCTTTGATTTTTCCAACGTTTACCATCGGCGGCGGCGACGTGAACTCGACAATCGCGGCGGGCGAACTCGCAACCGGACTGATTGGCGGTGCAGGCAACGATCAGCCGCGCGATACGCATTCGGTCGGCGATTCGATGACTTATATTAGCGGCGCGCATACATTCCGTTTCGGCGGTGAATATCGTCTGTATCGCTTTTACCCTTTTCAGTTCAACACGCCGACCGGCAGCTTTTCGTTTTCGCGCGCGGCAACCGCCGGTCCGATTGTGACGCCTTCAACCGCCAATACGCCAATCGAATCAACCGGCTCGTCGTTCGCTTCGTTTCTGCTCGGCATTCCGAGCGGCATCACGCGCGAAGTGCAGGTGCCGATCACGGTTTATCATCATTACGGTGCCGGATTTGTGCAGGACGATTGGAAAATCTTTCGTAATTTAACGCTCAATCTCGGTTTGCGCTGGGATTTTGAAACGGGTACGGCAAGCCCGCAGCGGCTCGTGACGAATTTCGATTTCGATGCCGCTTCGCCGATTCAAAGCGCGGTGCAAACGCGGCTCGGCGCGATTGCGCTCGATGCGGCAGTAAACGCATTAAACGGATCAAATATCAGAAATCTGACCGGCGTGCTCGATTTTCCAGAAGGCTCGCAACAGGAAACTGATTACAAACGATTCGCGCCGCGCGTCGGTTTCGCTTACAGCCTCAACAGTAAAACAACTTTGCGCGGCGGTTTCGGTATGTTCTACCTGCCAATCTCGCTCGAAGGTGCGTCGGCGCTCGGAACCAGTTTTACTGATACGCAGCTGCAAACTGTTTTGACGACTTCGCAGGTAACGAGCAGCACGGTTTTTCTGTCGAATCCGTTTCCGAACGGTCCGCGACCGGCAACCGGCAATTCGCTCGGCAATCTGACTTCGCTCGGGCAAAACATCACGAATATTGTTGATCCGCGTCCGGAGACTGCTTACAACATGCAGTATAATCTGGTTTTGCAGCGCGAAATCGCAAAAAATCTCGTACTCGATATCGCTTACGTCGGCAGTCGCGGACGCAATCTGCCGTCGCGCAACATCGAGCTGAATCAGCTTTCGCCGCAAGTTCTGGATTACGCGCGCGCCGAGGTCGCCGCCGGACGCGCAACGAGCGTCAACGCGTTTCTCGCGCAACAGGTACCGAATCCTTTTTCGACTTTAAACACGGCGTTTCCAACCTTTAATACGGTTCTGACCGGAACGACGATTGCCCGCGCGCAGCTGCTTCGCCGGTTTCCGCAGTATCAGTCGGTTTCGCAACTTAGCCCGAATATCGGCATCAGCAATTACAATGCTCTGCAAGTCAATTTGCAGAAACGATTCAGCAACGGTTTTTCGCTGTTAGCAAACTACGTCTGGTCGAAACTGCTCGACACGGGCGGCGTCGGCAACGGCGCGCGTTTCACCGATCCGACCAACGCCGAAGACGTTTTCAATTTTGAAGACGAGTATTCGTATTCGACGCTCGACGTGCCGCACCGCGTGACGGCGAGTTTCACATACGAGTTACCGTTCGGCAAAGGCAAACGCTTCGGCTCGAATTTCAGCGGTTTGACCAACGCGCTGTTCGGCGGTTTCCAAATCTCCGGCACCGGCGTTTGGCAGACCGGCGCGCCGGTAACGATCACCAATTCGGTCGGTTTCACCGGAAACGGCGGTTTGACCGGCGTTAATAATTCGCAGATTCGCCCGAACCGCATTGGCGGAATTGATCCGACGCCGGGCAGCTTCGGCGACCGTGTTCGTGAAGGTTTGTCGGTTTTTGATCCGGCAGCGTTCAGCCTGACGGCGGCGGAAATCGCCAACTACCAGTTCGGCAACGCCGCTCGAACTTACAACGACGTGCGCCGCGATAACTACAAAAATGTGGACTTGTCCATCATCAAAAATATCGCGTTCAGCGAAGGCAGACAGCGCATTCAGCTGCGCGCCGAATTTCTCAATGCTTTTAACACGGTCGTTTTCGGAACGCCGGTTTTAACATCCGGCAGCACGACGTTCGGCACGGTGACGACGCAGGGCAATCGTCCGCGCATCATTCAATTGGTCGGACGCTACACGTTCTAAATCAATGGGCGGCAAGCGAAAGAAGTTTTGCAAAACTTCTTTCGCTTGCCGCCCATTGATTTAGAACGTGTAGCGTCCGACCAATTGAATGATGCGCGGAC
>SXVE01000245.1 GCA_005790265.1 Acidobacteriota bacterium
ACGCGCAGCAATTCTAAAAAAATTCGGAGAAAATTTATGAAACGATTGGTGTCCGCCTGTTTAGCGGCGGCGATTTTGGTGACGTTTTCGGGCGTCGAGATTAACGCGCAGAAAGCAACCGACGATGCGAAGTTGATCGAAAAAGCGAAAAAGATTCACCGGAAAGTGATTACGCTCGATACGCACAACGATATTGACGCGAAAAATTTTACCGACGCGGTCAATTACACGCAGGATTTGCCGACGCAGGTTAATATTCCGAAAATGCGGAAAGGCGAGCTCGATGTTTCGTGGCTGATCGTTTACACGGGACAAGGCGATCTGAACGAAGCGGGTTATCAAAAAGCGTATCAGAATGCGATTGAAAAATTCGACGCGATTCATCGTTTGACCGAGAAAATCGCACCATCTCAAATTGGTTTGGCGCTGACTTCGAGCGACGTGCGGCGGCTGAACAAAGAAGGAAAATTAGCGGCGATGATCGGCGTCGAAAACGCTTATCCGCTCGGCACTGATTTAACGCGGATCAAGGATTTCGCGGCGCGCGGCGCGCGTTATATGTCGCTCGCGCACAACGGTCATAGTCAATTAGCCGATTCCAACACGGGCGAGCGCGACAACAAATGGCTGCACAACGGTTTGAGCGAAATCGGCAAACAGGCGATTGCGGAGATGAACAAATGGGGAATTATCGTTGACATTTCGCACCCGTCGAAACAGGCGAACATTCAAGCGATGCAGCTCTCGAAAGCGCCGGTCATCGCGTCGCATTCGTCGGCGCGCGCGTTGTGCGATCACAGCCGCAATCTCGATGATGAACAACTCGCGCTGATTAAACAAAATGGCGGCGTCGTCCAAACCGTCGCGTTTCGCAATTACGTGAGCAAGGAAAAAAGCGAACTGCGCGCCAAAATGACGAACGAAATTTTGAAGGAACTAGCGGCAAAAGAAAACTTCAAACTGCTCGAACCGGCGGACGCGGCGAAATTATCGGAAAGCGAGCGCGACGAATACCGCACGCGAGTAACGGCTTTTCGTTTGAAATGGCGACCGACGATCAACGAGCGTTTGAAAACGAGCGCGCCGGATGTCAATGTCAGCGATTTCGTCAATCACATTGATTACCTCGTCAAAAAAATCGGCGTCGAACACGTCGGCATCAGCTCGGATTTTGACGGCGGCGGCGGCGTCGAAGGCTGGGACGACGCGGCGGAAACGTTCAACGTGACGCTCGAATTAGTCCGTCGCGGCTACACCGAAAAACAAATCGGAATGATGTGGAGCGGAAATCTGCTGCGCGTTTTGGACGAAGTGCAGAAAGTCGCCAAACAAATGCAGAAACAAAGTTGATTTGAAAGATAAGGTTTTTGACCGTAAAAAAATCCCGTGAAGTATCAATTCTTCACGGGATTTTTTGATTTTGAATTAAAACGTCGCTCGATTAATTAATATCTTTTAATGCGAACGTATTTTTTCTTTTTCGGACGAATTTTGTATGTGTAAAGCGCCGAACCGCCCGCGCCAGCTGCGCCGCCGATTAATGCGCCGCGTTTGCCGCCGATCAAACCGCCCAGAATCGCTCCGCCGACCGTTCCGGCGGCGACGTTAACGCGGTTGCGGTGACGACGATAAAAACTCGGTTTCGCGGTTCGCACGTAACGAACGCGACCGTTGCGCCCGACGACGCGGCGCGCGTAAATCTTTCTCTGCTGCGCGTCAGCCGAAATCGGCAGCAAAAGCGGCACGATTCCGAGCAGCACGGCGAACATCATAAAACTCGTAATTAGCTTTTTCATTTTTGTGTAACTTCTCCCTGTGTTTGTAAAATTAATTGCAAAATCAAATTTTGCCGAATCAATGCTTTGCTTGTTCTGTCAGCAATTTCGGTGCCTCAAATTTTCCGCGCTGAAATTTCCTTGTTTGCGGCTTGAAATCGAAACTTTTTGTAACCATTTCGGACAAAGCCTGTTCCATTTGGTGTTGCAATAAAAAACAATAAAAATATAAATCTCGATTTTGCGAAGCGGTCAGATTCGCGACATTCCGTAATCGCAGTATTCGATCAGCGGACATTCATCGCACAGCGGCTCGCGCGGACGACAGATTTTTCTGCCGAGGCGAATCGTATTAACGTGGAGCGAATAAAATTTTCCGGGCGGCACGAGTTCGTCGAGCAAGCGGTGCGCTTTGGTGTCGGTGATTTTGGCGGGCAAAATGCCCATTCGTTTGAAAACGCGAAAAATATGCGTGTCGAGCGGGAAAACTTCTTTGTGCAAAGCGAAAAGCAGCGTGCAGGCGACGGTTTTCGGTCCGATGCCGCGAAACTGCAAAAGGTAATCGCGCGCCGCTTCGTCCGGCATCCGGTCGAGAAAATCGAGCGTTAATTTTCCGTTGATCCGTTTTATTTCGACGAGAATTTGTTTGATAACTTTCGCTTTTTGATTTGCCAGACCGCCGAGCCGAATCGCATCGGCGATTGCGGTTTCGTCCGCTGCGGCGACTTTATTCCACGATGTGAATTGCTTTCGCAGATTTTCAAACGTGCGGCGGCTGTTGGCGTCCGAAGTCGCCTGCGAAAGAATGATTTCGACGAGCATCGCCAGCGCGTCGGATTTCTCGCCGAGCGCGGGCACGCCAAACGTGTTTTCGAGATTCTGCACGATGTAATCAAACGGCTTTTCTTCGGCAATGCGCCGCACCAAATCAGTTTGTTCTGCGGAATTTATTTTCGTCATCTTGATTAATTTTACATCAGCCGGCGAAAAACCACTTTTCTCAATACCGCTCTATCAAATTGGTTTATAATTGCCAAATGAACAAAAAACTGCATAAGAAAATCGGTATTTTTATGCTTTCCGCCTCATTCGCCTTATTCGGCTGTCAATCGAAAGCCGAACGAGCGCCGGTCGTTAGTCAATCGGACGAATTGTGTCAGACGACGCCGAATCGCGCGCAGTTAAACGGCGAAAGCGCGGCGCAAATTGATATCGGAGAGACGAGCGCCGGAACAGCCGAAAATTCAAACGGCGCAATGATATTGATCGAAGGCGGAAGTTTTTTGATGGGAAGCGACGACGGAATGCCGCACGAAGCGCCGGTTCACGAAGTCGTAATCAAATCATTTTATCTGGATGCGGCGGAAGTTACGGTCGCCGACTTTGAAAAATTTGTGAATGCGACAAAATACGTGACCGAAGCGGAAAAATTCGGCAACTCCGGCGTTTTTGATACTGATGTCAAAGAATGGACGATGCGCGATAAAGCAAGCTGGCGCAACCCGGACGGTGACGGCTCGGTCGCGAATTTGAATGAGCCGGTCGTGCAAATTTCTTGGAACGATGCGCAGGCTTATGCGAAATGGGCGGGGAAACGATTGCCGACCGAAGCCGAATGGGAATATGC
>SXVE01000246.1 GCA_005790265.1 Acidobacteriota bacterium
ATCTGCGTACGAAAAACGCGGGAACGGTGAAAATCGGCGCGATGATTTGCTACGAAAATCTGTACCCGGAAATGTCCGCCGATTTGGTGCGAAACGGCGCGCAGATTTTGACGGCGATAACCAACGAGGGCTTTTTCGCCGGTTCGCAGGGACAATATCAGCTCGCCGCGTTTTCGCGTTTTCGCTCGATAGAAACGCGCCGCGCGCTTGTTCGCGCCGCCGCGACCGGAATGACGAGAGCGACCGACAAATTCGGGCGCGTGACGGCGGCGGTTCCGATGTGGTCGGAACAAACATTAAACGTAAAAGTCGCACTTTCGGATGAGCAGACGATTTACGTGCGTTGGGGAAATTTCTTTCCGCAAATCTGCGCGCTCGTCGTGCTGTTGCTAACGCTCGCCGCAGTTTGGCGCAACATTTATCGAACGCCAATCGAAATGAAATTCGCCGGAGCGGTGAATCGGTAATTTTAATCAAAAAAAATTGAAAAAAGGAAAATTAGAAAATGAGAAATGAAAGTATAACGCTGAAAATTACGGACGATTCGACCGGCGCGCGCGGCTTGCGACGCGGAAGCGAAAAAAGGCGACGAGCGCGCAACATTCTTTGCTCGCTCGTCGCGGCATTTTGGTTGATCGGTGCTCTCGGTCTGACTGCGCCGACGGCGTTCGCCGGCGACCCTAATTGTCAAAGCGGTTATATCTCAAACCCATACAATCCGCCTGTTAATCCGGTGCCGCCGAGGGAAACGCCGACGCCGACGCCGCGCCCTGTCGCCGCGCTTGAAAACCGCGAACAAAAACAACTCGCCGCGGCGCAAATCAGATACGAGCGCAATCAACCGCCGAGCGGCGGCGACGCGGACGCGCGATTAAGTTTTTCGCGCATTGCGTCAATGGTTACAGCGTTCGGCGGCTTTTGGGCGTTTATCGTTTTGCTGCTCTGGCATTTCCGCAAAACTCCGGCGCAGAGCCTGTCGCAAACGAGAAAAATCTGGTCATTCGCCTTTCAGCCGCGATTCGCGTTGTGGGCGTTCGCCTTTTTAATCGGAGCGACGGTTATCGGCAGTCAGTTCACCGCGCCGCGCTCGGTTTCCGCCGAAAAACGCGGTAGACCCGACAAGAAAAAGATGACCGGTTTCGTTAATCCGTCGAACAAACCGACTTTCAAAACGGCGCAGCAGCTCGGCGGCGTCAGCGGCGTAACGCAGGTCGGCGCGCCGGTTTTTGATGCGGCGGGCAATAAATACGTGCGCGGCGGTTTTACTGAGACTTTAACCATCGGTTCGACGACGCTTCAGTCTTCCGGATATTTCGACGCGTTCGTCGCCAAATACGCGCCCGACGGCACGCCGCTCTGGGCGCGGCGCGGCACCGGCGCGGGCAGCCAGCTCAATGTCGCGCTCGCGGTCGAAGGCGCGACGGCGCTGGCGGTTGACCAAAACGGCAATGTTTACATCGGCGGCTCGTTCGTCAAAACGCTGACTTTGCAGGGCGGCGCCAACCAGAGCGCGACGCTGACCGACAACCGCGGCGGGACGAATGTCAATTACGAGTCTTTCATCGCCAAATATGACGCCAACGGCAATCTGCTGTGGGCGCGCGGCGGCTCGTCGGGCAGTCCGCAGGACGATGACACGCTCGAAATCGGTCAGAATTCAATTTCGCAAATCGCCGTTGACGGAAACGGCAATCCGTATGTCGCCGGTTCCGCCTCGGGCAGCAATTTTCTCGGCGCGCCGACCGCCAACAACGGCGAAACCGAAATTCTCGTGGCGAAACTCAATCCGATAAACGGTGCGGTCGTCTGGCAGCGAACAATCGGCGGCGCAAAGGACGACGCGGCGGCGGATTTGGAAGTTGACAGCGCCGGTAATTTATACGTCATCGGCACATTCGGCTCACCATCAATCACGTTTCCGACCAGCCCGGCGACAGTTTTCTCGAATCCGGACGACGAAGAAATCGCCAGCGACACTTTCATTGCCAAATTCAATTCCGGCGGCGACAATCTGTGGGTTGAAAGACTCGGCAACGAACGCAGCATCGCCGCTTCGCAAATCGCCGTCAGCGGCGCGGGCGAGATTTTTTTGACCGGCTACTTTTTCGATTCGGTGACGTTTGAAACCGCCGAAGGCGAAATAACTTTGACCGAAACCGAAAGCGACGGCGATTTTGAGCGTCCGGGAAAAACGGCGGCTGCCGACGACGAGGAAGCGGGAACCGGCGGTTTCGTAGCGAAAATGGACGCGACCGGCACGTTCGTGTGGGCGGAAGGCTTCGGCGGTGTGGGCAAATCGCTCGCGCTCGACGGTGCGGGCAAAGTTTACGTCGTCGGCACGTTTTGGGACGGCGGCACGTTCGGTTTGGACACCGCGAACGAAGACGTGCTGGCGAGCTTCGGCGGCGCGGATTTGTTCGTCGCGCGCTACGACGGATTCGGCAATTTCGATTTCGCCAAACCGATTGTTTCGTCGAGTCTTCAGGGGCAAACCGCCGTCATCAAACCGGCGGACGTTGATTCTTTCGCGCCGCCCGAACCGACGGAAAATAATTACAGTCCGCTCGGCATCGCTTATAATCCGGCGCGCGGCACGATGTTCGTCTCCAGCGATTTTCAAACGGCGGTCGCGCTCGACTGCATTACGTTCACCGCGCCGGATCGCACAATCAGTTCGTATGTTGCGGAACTAACGCCGGACGGCGAGACGACGAGCTGCCGCATCTGGAACGGTCTGGACGAGGATGACAACGATTTCGATTCGCCCGACAACTGGAACGGCGGCATTTTGCCCGTCGCTGGCGACAGCGTTTACGTGCCATACACCGGCTTCGATTTCGACCCGCCGACCTTTAATCCGGCGATGAATATTCCGCTCGGAAACGTCACCGTCGCCGACGACCGCATTCTTACTTTGGAAAAAGATTTAATCGTCAACGGGCGGCTCGATTTGCTCGGCGGCTACGTTGACGCCGGAAATTTTCTCGTCTCTCTCGGCACGGCGGCGCAGAGTTTTAGTACCGCCGACGGATTGGTTCTCGGCAGAGTGCAAAAGCAGTTCGCCGCCGAAAGTGCGAGAAATTTTACGTTTCCGGTCGGTTCCGCCAGTCCCGAAATGTATCCGCAATATTCGCCCGTCACGTTGACGAACGTCATCGGAACCGGCATTTTTTCCGTGACCGCCAATTACGGCGCGTATCCGCACCCGGCAAACGGATTGCCCGCCAATCGTTTTAATCGCTGGTGGAATCTCTCGAACGGCGGTTTGACGCGAGCTGATTTGACGTTCAAGTATGTGGACGGCGATCTGACCGCCGGGACGGAGAGCGAGTATCGCGCCTATCGCATCCCGGCGGGCGGCGGCACGGCGACGCAGGTTTTCAGCGCAATCAACCCGAACGCGCAAACCGTCTTCGCGCCGAACGTCTCGCAGTTTTCCGATTGGACGATAGCGCAGCCGCTCGCGCCGACGGCGGCAACGGCGACTATTTCCGGCAGAGTTTTAAACGGTCACCGCGCCGTCTCAAATGCGCGCGTTTCGATGACCGATGCAAGCGGCAACAGTCGTTTTGCCGCGACCAATTCGTTCGGCTATTACCGATTTGCTGATGTTGCGACAGGCGGAACCTATATCTTCGAGGTGAACGCGAAACGATTCGAGTTTGCCGCGCAGGTTATCAACGTCAATGAAGATGTTAATGATTTGAATTTTACGGAACGATGACCGTGCAGGCGATGGCAGGGGAAATTCACGTTTGGCTAGAGTAGATTGCTTGTTCCTGTCAGCGCTACGGAATTTATGCAAAACCGCAATTATAAAAAAGGCGTGCCAAAAATGGTCGGTTCTGGCATTTTTGGCACTGTTTTATATTAGAACAATAACCAATGTTTTTGAGACGATTTTGCCGCATAAACTTTCAAAACATTTAGCTTAGAGGTACACCTACAATCAATTCAGTCTTCATATTACTTAATCTATCAAAGGAATAAAGCGAAACAATTATATCGACATACACAAAATCAACATCTCGGTTGCTCCGGCATGGGCGTTGTCAATCTCTACTTTCTGGTATCGAAATATTTACCCGTAGTGGGAGAATTTATTTCTCCCTAGTTGTTAATAAACCACCACGACACGCGTTTATATTTTAGGAAAAGAAAAGTATGCTTAAAACACACTTGGCTTGCAGAGCCCTAATTTTGTTTATAATCGGTTTCACTACAGCTAATATTTCGGGACAGCCAAATATGACGGCTAAAACCCAGCCTTTCGATGATGAAGCGGCAAAAAAGGCGGATGCGTTTCTTTCACAGTGGAATAAGAATGATATGCCGGGATGTTCGGTCGGCGCGGTTAAAGACGGAAAGTTTGTTTACAAGCGTGCCTTTGGAATGGCTAATCTCGATTACGACGTTCCGAATACGACCTCGACTTTATTTAATCTCGCTTCGGTTTCAAAACCGTTTACGGCGACTAGCATCGCGTTATTAGCGCAACAGGGAAAGTTGTCGCTCGACGACGACATTCGCAATTATGTTCCTGAAATGCCTAAATATGACGAGACGATTACGATTCGGCATTTGATTCACCACACCAGCGGAATTCGTGAATATCAAGCACTAGTCCTTTTTGGCGGGCTCGGCTCTGATAACGCCTACAGCGACAAAACCATATTGAATATGCTGGCGCGGCAAAAGAACATCAGTTTCAAACCCGGCTCAAAATACCAATACAGTAATTCCAATTACCACTTGCTCGGAATCATTGTTGGACGCGTGAGCGGTAAATCTTTGCGCGAATTTGCCGAAGAAAATATTTTCAAGCCGCTAGGTATGAAAAATACACAGTTTTCCGACAACCGCTTTGAGGTCGTCAAAAATCGGGCTCACGGTTATATGGTCGGTCCCGACAAAAGCATCCGCGCTCGCTCATCTTTGTTTGATTTGGTCGGCGGCGGCGGAGTTTTAACGACAGTCGAAGATTTGTATTTGTGGACACAGAATTATTACGAGCCGAAAATCGGAAACAAAGAGATGATCGAACTCTTGACTACGCCGGGAACTCTCACCGGCGGCGAGAAAATGAATTACGCGTTCGGTGTTTGGCGCCAAGAATATAAAGGTCTGCCGATAATCGAACACAGCGGTAACATGTCCGGCTTCCGGGCGAAAATCTTCTCGTTTCCCGAACAGAAATTTACGGCAATCGCTTTGTGCAACAATATGGCGATTATGCCAAGCGCGATTGTAAATAAGCTTGCCGATATCTACCTGGAAGGACAATTGAAACCGGCTGTGCCGCCGAGCCAGAAAACAGTTGCCGAAAGTCTGCCGCCCGCAATCACACTGCCTGAAAAAAAAGCCTCTCGCTACGCAGGCATTTATGCAAACCCGGAAACCGGAAGGGTATTTAAGCTCAGTCTCAAAGATGGAAAGTTAATTAACAGCGGGCTGCTGCAAAACGAAATGCCTGTGATACCCGTTTCCGAAACCCGCTTACTGGTAGCTATGGGCACAGATGTAACTGAACTAAATCCAGTTTTTAATAAGTCCGGCTCAGTTTCTGAAATAAAAATACTAACAAAAAGCGGAAAGCCGGACATTTTTGTTTCCGTTAAACCGCCGATTGATTCGCCCGAAGCATTGGCTCAATACGCGGGAACTTATTATAGTGAAGAGCTCGACGCGGATTACAAATTAACGCTCGAAAGTAAAAACCTTGTTCTTCAGATTAGCGAAGATCGTAACCCCCAGCTTATGCCTGCATATGCTGATGTTTTTACCACCGCTGGCGGTCAAATCAATCTCGTCTTTACACGCGATGATAAAGGAAAAATCACAGGATTTGTGTTTAAT
>SXVE01000247.1 GCA_005790265.1 Acidobacteriota bacterium
AGGAAACGCTTTTTACCTTTACTTAATAACTGGCAAGCAATCTTCTTTTTTAAATCGCAATTCGTAATTCGTAATTGATTCAAACCATCGCGCCGCCGCACGACGAGCCGCTTCCGGCGGTGCAGCCGAAACAGTGATTTGCCGTTGCGATTTGGCGTCGTTTTAATTTTTCAAAGTCGAAATCGAAAATCGTCGGCGGCAAGTCGGCGGCGATTCCGAGTTCGAGCATTTGATTAAAATCGCAGTCGTACAAATTTCCGCGCCAGTCAACGCTGATTAAATTGCGGCACATCAAATTGTCAATCGTCGCCGGATTAAACGCGCTTACCAGCTTCTGCATATATTTTTCTTCGTTGTTCGAGCGCCGCAGCCAATCGAGAAAACGCGCAATCGGCACGTTCGTTATCGTAAAAAGATTGTTAAAAACAACGTCGAAACGCGACTTCAATTCGCGTTTGAAATCCGTCTCAATCGCCGTTTGTGCGGGCGGCAAAAATGCGCCGACCGGATTGTAAACCAAATTCAAAACCAACTTTTCAGCAGCGCCGTAACCGACCGCGTTTAATTTTTTGAGCGCCGCGATTGATTTGTCAAAAACTCCGATTCCGCGCTGCGCGTCGGTTTGCGTCGCCATAAAATACGGAAGCGAAGAGACGACTTCGACTTCGTTTGCCGCAAAAAATTCCGGCAAATCCGCTTGATTTTCCTCGAACATCACCGTCAGATTGTGGCGCACGATAATTTTTGTATTCAGCTTTCGCGCTTCAATAACAAAATAACGAAAATCGGGAATCATTTCCGGCGCGCCGCCCGTAATATCCAAAATCGGAATCTTATAATCGCGCAAAACTTTCAGACAAGCATCTACAACGGCGCGCGGCATAATTTCCGTCCGTTTCGGCGACGCGTCAACGTGACAATGTTTGCAAGCCTGATTGCACAATTTACCGACATTGACCTGCAAAGTTTCAATCGTTCCGGCAAACAATTCCGCGCCGATTTTCTCATCAAAATCAATCGCCGAATTTGGTAAAGCGGGTTTTCCGTTTCTTTGAATCTGAACTGCTGTCTGCATAGTTTTTCAGCTAATGTCCTGAATTTCGCTGATTTTCGAGTCGGTGAAATAAAAAATTGATTTTCCGTCGAGCTTGATTTCGTCGCCTGCTTTGATTCCGTTCGGCAAATCGGCGGCGAATTTTCCGCGATAATTTATACTGACTTCGCAAGCTTCGCCGTCAAAACTAATTTTTTCAATTTTCTGTTCTCTTTCGGAAAACATTCTTGCCGCTTGTCGCACCTGCTCGCCAAAAGCGCCGATGCCTTTAAGTTCGAGCGTCGTTTCGCCGTTTGAAAGGTTTTTGAAAATTATTTCGTCGCTCAAATCAACCAGCATTTTTTCAACGTCAAAGTCGTTGTAAGCGCGAATGTAATTTTGCACCAGATTATTCTTTTCCGTTTCGTTCATTTTCTACATTCATTTACATCGAAACCTTGTCGTGCGCGTTGTGCGATTGAATGCCGTGAATCAGGCTCGCGCCGCCGCGAATCGCCGACGCCAAATGCATCGCTTCGGTCATCTGTTCCATATTCGAGCCGTTTTCCAAACTCGAATTCGTAAACGCTTCGATGCAGTAAGGACATTGCACCGTCACCGCAACCGCCAAACCGATCAGCGCTTTTTCGCGTTTCGTCAGCGCGCCTTCTTCCTGACACGCCTGATACCACGCCAAGAATTTCTCAAAAAGTTCCGGTTTATACTTGGCGATCTCGCCGAATCTGCCGAGGTCTTCTTCATTGTAATAATGCATAAATTTTAACTTTGAAATTTCAGCAAAAATTTCTCAACTTGCCGCCGGTGACGCAAAATATGCAGAACGGCGTGTTCGAGCAGTTGTTCGAGATTTTCGGAAAAATCGTCCTTTCTTTCGATAACGAATTTGTCTAAATCTTCGTAACTCAGTTCCCAGAGTCCGTCGAGCGTTTTTTCGGTGTAAGCCAAAACTTTATCAATTTCCGCAGCGATTTCCGCTTGCGAAATCTGCGGTCGCGCGTCGCCGAGCGGTTCAAACGGCATCGAGATTTTTCCGCGAACCGAATTGGCGTAACTGTAACCGGCGTGAACGACGTGATTCATTATCGTTTGAATCGAACGGCAATCAGCATCATTCGTTTCGGCGTCGGCGATGCGCGTATAATCTTCTTCGTTGACCGTTTCGACAAGGTTTTTCAGTTCGATGGCGGCACGTTCGTATTCGTCCATCAACGCGCCGATTGCGCCTTTGCGATAATCTTCTAAAGTTTTTTTCATCAGCAACAATTTCCTCCTTCGCCGCACGTTTCGCCGGTTAAATCGGTTAAATTATATTCCAAACCTTTGGTTTCGCGCGGATTTCGTTTCGCTGTTCGTTTGCAGTCGAATTCTTTCGCGTCTTCTAAATTAATCGTTTCGCGCGGTTCGATTAAAATCATCTGCGACGCATACGGTTCTTTAGAATAAATCTGAAAAGTTTTGTCGCAAACCGCCATTCGCTGACCGCGTTCGAGCGCGTGTCCGTCATCGTCGAGAACTTTTTTCCACGGACCTTTGTAAATTACGGCTTGGTTGCGCTCGTAACACGCGCCCTGTTTGCCTTTGTAAGCCGTTACCGTCACTGAACGAAACTCGATTCCTTCAACGACGCGCCACGGTTTTTCGTCGCGTTTGACGATTTCAACCGCATAAAATCCGGCGCGTTCAAACGCTTCTAAAAATAAATCTTCACGAAACGCGCCGGAAATACAGCCCGACCAAAGTTCGGCATTGTTTTGCAGATGCGCGGGAACGTCTTCGTCGGCAACAATATCGGAAATCGCCACGCGCCCGCCGCGTTTTAAGACGCGAAACATTTCGCTGAACATTTGCTCTTTGTCTTCGGGTTTGACGAGATTTAAAACGCAGTTCGATAAAATAACGTCAACCGAATCGTCGGCGATCAGCGGATTTTCAATTTTCGATTGAGCGGCGAAATTTTCGTACGCGAAAAAATCGTCCGCCGTTTGAATCGGATTTTTCGCCAAATATTCGTCCGCCAAACTCAAATTTAATTTCAAATCCTGAATTTTGCCGTAGCGAAATTCCGTGTTCGCGTAACCGATTTTCGCCGCCATTTCATCTCGGTATTTATTGGCGAGCGCGAGCATTTCCGTATTCGTGTCAACGCCGATGACTTTGCCGCTTGCTCCGACAATCTGCGCCGCAATGTAACAAATTTTGCCGCCGCCCGAACCCAAATCCAAAACCGTTTCGCCCGCCTTCACAAATTGTGACGGATCGCCGCAGCCGTAATCGCGCTCGATAATCTCGCTCGGCAAAATCTTCAAAAACTGCGGATCGTATTCGACCGGACAACACAGTGCCGCTTCTTTCATCTGCGACGCCGCGCCGTATCTTTCTCTGACGGCGTTTTCAATATTTAATTCGTATTTCATAAAATTAAAAAATTTGGTTATAAAATGCGGTGTGAGATTTTAGTGACGCAAAAGGATTTTTTCGGCTAAAATTTATTTCTGATGAACCGCGTAATTATTGTTATGGCGAAAGTTCCGATCCCCGGAACGGTAAAAACACGACTTCAGCCGCATCTCTCGTCCGATCAATGCGCGGCGCTTGCCAAAGCGTTTTTGCTTGATGCGATCACGAAATCGAAAACGGTCTGCCAAAATGTGATTTTAGCATATTCGCCGCCCGAAAAAATAAACGTTCTGCGCGAGTTTCTGCCTGCGCGAAACGTTTTAATCGAGCAGACAGGCGGCGATTTGGGTCAGCGAATGTGCAACGCTTTTCAATTCGCATTTGCGCAGAATCCGGATTCAGTTGTTTTGATCGGCACCGACAGTCCGACTTTTCACGCCGAATTTATCGAATCGGCGTTTGATTTTTTAGAGTCGAAAATTGATGTCGTGCTCGGGAAAACGGCTGACGGCGGATTTTATTTGATCGGTTTGAAAACTTTGCACGAAAAGATTTTCGAGCGAGTGTCGTGGAGCACGGCGGCAACTTTTGCGCAAACCGCCGCCAATATTTCTCGATTGAATTTGCGTTTGCGCCAAATTCCCGATTGGTATGATGTTGATGAACCCGCAGATTTAGCGCGGCTCGAACGTGAATTTTCGATCAGCGCCGCCGCTCGAAAAACTGCGGCTCAAACCTATCTTTTATTAAGGAAAAGTTGAATAAATGCAGAACATTGACATTTTTTGAGTGAGCAATTTGCAGCGAAAAATCTGAAATTACGATTGATTCGTCAAAAGCGTGTTGCGGTAAACTTTTTCGGTTTCGTCAATCATTTTTTCCAAACTGAATTTTCGTGTCGCTGACGATTGAGCGTTTGCGCCCAGATTTTCGCGCTTTTTTTGATCGGACAAAAGTTCAGCAACGGCTTCCGCGAGTTTTAACGGCTCATCAATCGGTACGAGTTTTCCCGTGAAATTATTTTGCAAAAGCTCGTTTGCTCCATCAGTTTCGGCGGCGACGATTGCCGTGCCGCTCGCCATCGCTTCTAAAATCGCTAAACCGAAACTCTCCGAATGCGACGGCGAAACGAAAACGTCCATCGCTGCCAATAACGGCGCCGTATCTTCAACCCAATCGAGAAACAAAAAATTTTTATCAAGACGAAAAATTTTGACTAAACGCTTTAGTTCTTGGCGAAATTCTTTTTTGAACGAATGATCTTCACCGACAATGACAAATCGCGCGTCGGGAAACTTTTCGTAAATTATTTTTGCGGCGAGAACAAAATCGCGCTGACCTTTCAAGATTTTCAATTCGCCAATCGTTCCGACGATTAGCGCGTCAAAAGGAATATCGTGCAGAAACCGAAATTCTTCGCCGAGCCGGCGCTTACTCTCGTCGCTTTGATTTTCAATGAAGATGCCGTTGGCAATCAGCGCGATTTTATTTTTCGGAAACAAACTTTGCAGATTTTTTTCGACCGCCGATGAAACCGCGACGGCTTTTGCCAAGTTGCTGAGCGCGAATTTGTAAAAAGGTTTCATCGGAAAAAGCACGTGCCGCGTCAAAATAAACTTGGCGTTTTTCGACAACCGGCAAGCGAGACTTGCCGGAATATAATCGCGCGCAACGTGAGCGTGGACGATATCTATATTTTTTTCGTTGACGAATTCCGCGATTTTCTGTGCGCTCAAAACTCCGAAAGAATTGCGCAGCGAAACGTGCAGAAAATTTTCATCCGGCAGAAAATCAAATCGTTTCTGCCAATCATTCGTCGGTCGCAACGCAACGAAAACATCGTGTCCGCGCTCGCTTAAACCGCGCGTCAAATCAATCAGATGCTTTTCGCCGCCGCCGTAATTTCTCGCCGATGAAATCTGCAAAATTTTCACCCGTCAATCGTAAATCACCAAACGATTATTAGCAAAATAAAAAAAGGCGCGCTTTCATCAAAGAAAACGCGCCGTGAAGGTTTTTCCTCGGTGAGGAAAAACTAAAATCAAATTTTAGAAAATAAATCTAGCACCAAGCTGAACTTGGAAAACCTGACTTGCCGGATTTGTTTCCAGATTGATCTGTCCAGCGAGCGGACCGGAAACATACCGAGTTTGTAAGAAGCTCGGGTTGGTAATACCGCTCGTGCCGCATAATTGCGAACCGGTTGAGCAGTAGTTTAAGAGCGGTCCCGAGGTGTTATTCGTTCCAGGAAATCTAAAGACAATATTCGGCGTGTTGAATACGTTGAAAAACTCTCCGGAGAAAACAAGTCGGCGAGTTTCGTCAAATCTGAAAGATTTCTGCACTCTCAAATCCATATCGTAAACAGCACGATTACGGAAATAATTGCGCGGAATTTCAACGCCCGGAACAAACAGCGGACGATCATTGAAAATGCTGTCGCCGTTGGCGTCAACGCCGGTGTAAACGTTTAGCGGAGTTCCCGAACGAAGACGAATTGCGCTCGAGACTTCAAAATCAAACGGCAGGAAAAACACCGGATTGGCAACAAACTGATGTGTGCGATCAAGTCTCGACGGTGCGTATTCATTTCTCAAATCATACGGATTGGCATATGCAACTCCGCCTGAATCACGCTCGTTATCATCGTCGGATTTGTTTCGCGACAAAGTGTAATAAGCGTTCAACTGTCCCCAACTGCGAACCAATCTTGTGCGGAAAGTTAATCCTTGATAAAGCGATTTGCCCGTTGATTCGCGAACCTGAACTGAACCTAAATTGAATCTGAAATTAGGATTGAGCGCCGGATCGTTCGTTGGACGCTGGCGAGTAGTTACGCTTCCGCCAGGAAATGTTAAACCGCCCGGTGTAGACAATGCGATGTATGTTCGTCCGGACTGTAAAATTTGATCAATAGTTCCGTTACTAACCATTGTCGCATAATTTGCAGCAGTGTTATTTGCTTGTAAAAATGCGCGATACTGCTCGCCTGTCAGCGGTGACGGGACGTTGAGATCACGGTTGCGCTGCAGACGGTCAGTTTTAACGAAAGAGTAATCAATTCCGAAAACTAAATTGGTTGCTAATTCATGTTCTACGCCAAAGCCGAACTGATATGAACGCGGATTTTTGAAGTCTTCCGCGTGTCCGGTAACTTGAGCGCCAACGAACGGATTTGAAGAAAATCCGAGACGTTCCGATATCTGCGCGATTTGCGCCGGCGTGACATCCGGCAAAGAATTTAATGCAGCGGTATTCAAATTAATTCCGATAACTGCAAATTGGCGATAAAGCGTATTTGGCGTACAAGCCGC
>SXVE01000248.1 GCA_005790265.1 Acidobacteriota bacterium
CCGTTTGATTTTACCGACGCCAGTAAGATTCAGCCGTTTCAACACGCCGCGCCTGAAGCGCAAATTGCCGCGCCCGTTTCGCGCGATTACAAAGCGCTGCCCGCCGCGCCCGTTTCGCTGAACGCCAAAAAACCGACGATGATTTGGGCGCTGCTCGCCGTTACGCTTTTAATCGTCGCCGCGTTTGCCGTTTTCGCCACTTACCGCGCGTATTTCTCCGCCGCGCCGCCGAATAGTGCTTTGCTCGCCGCGAAAATCGCGCCGTTTTCCGGTTTGCCGGGACGCGAAAATTCGCCCGCTTTTTCGCCCGACGGGAAACAGATGGTTTTCGCGTGGGACGGCGCGGCGGAAAACGGCAATTTTGATGTTTACATTAAATTGATCGGCGCGGGCGAACCGGTTCGTTTGACGAGCGGCGACGCAGATGAAATCAATCCGGTTTTCTCGCCCGACGGCAAATCCATCGCTTTCGTGCGAATTTTTCAGACGCACAACGAAATAGTTTTAATGTCCGCGCTCGGCGGCGGCGAACGCGTTATTTACGATCAGGCGAGTTACGGCAGCGTTTCATTTTCGCCTGACGGAAATTTTCTCGCTATTGTCGAGCTCGGAGAATCCAAAGAAAACCCCGGAATTTATTTGATCAACTTGCAAAGTCGGGAAAAAATCAGATTAACCGCGCCCGTTGCGCCCGCCGTTGACCACACGCCGCGTTTTTCGCCCGACGGCAAATCGCTGGCTTTCATTCGCTATTTCGCGCCTTTTCACCGGGAGGCTTTCATCGTTTCGGCGGCGGGCGGCGAACCGCGTCAGATGACTTTTGACGCCGTGCGAATTTACGGTTTGGTTTGGAGTTCCGACAGTCAGGATTTATTTTTTACTTCTTTTCGAGTCGTCAACCGGCTTAATTTGTGGCAGATTTCGGCGAACGGCGGCGAACCGCAGTTGATTGAAACTGGAAGCCGGGGTTTGCAGAGTCTGGCGATTTCTCCGAACGGGCGGACGCTTGCCTTTGTCGAGGAAACGATTGACGAAAACATCTGGGAAATTACGCCGGGCAATCCGCCGCGTTCTTTTATTCGTTCGACGCTCTCGGATCACAGCCCGCAGTTTTCACCCGACGGCAAACAAGTGGCGTTCGCTTCCGACCGCACCGGCAATTACGAAATCTGGCTCGCCGACGCGGAAGGCAAAAACCAGCGGCAGCTAACCGATTCAACTGCTCAAGCCGGCAGTCCGCATTTTTCCCCGGACGGAAAATTTATCGTCTATGACGCGCAAATCGCCGGCGGCAGCGATATTTTCATCGTTCCGATTAGCGGCGGCGCAACGCGAAAATTGACCGAAACGGGCAAAACCAACTCTTTGCCCGCGTGGAGCGCAGACGGAAAATGGATTTTTTTCCGCTCAAATCGCACGGGCAGTCACCAAATTTGGAAAATGCCGGTCAGCGGCGGCGATGCGATTCAAATTACCCGGCAAGGCGCATTTGAATCGTTCGTCGTCCCGGATGGCAAAACAATCATCTACACGAAAGCCAGCGACAAAGCCGGTTTGTGGACAATCGGGATTGACGGCAGCGAAGAAAAACCAATTCCCGAACTCGCCGAAGTCGGCGCGTGGCGTTCGTGGACGATTGCCGGAAACGCAATTTGCTACACGGCTTTTAACGCGCAGCCGCCGTTTAAAATTCGGTGTTTCGATTTGGAAACGCGTCAGACAAAAGAAATCGGCACAGTCGAAAAATCGCCGCTCGCCCACTACTCGAATTTAAGCGTTTCAGCCGACGGAAACCGAATTTTGTACGCGCGTCAGGATCAAAGCCAAAGCGCGATTATGTTCGCCGAGCTGAAAGAATAAATCGGTTAAAATGGCGCGCCGCGCGAATGTCAGTCGCCATCAATCGGCGATGATTTTAAGTCAGTCGAAAATGATAGATACATATACCGTTAAACAAAGAAATTAACAGAGATGATCCGGGTAAACAGGTTAAGAAAACAATTGCTGAAAATCGTTTTTACTCAGTGTGAACTCTGTAATTGCTGTTAATTTCTTTGTCTAACTGCGTCATTTCTAAATAATTAAAAACAATCTTTATGAACGAACCGCAAATCGCCAAATCGCTTTCCGTCGCGTCCGTCGAAGAAATTCGCCGCCATTTTCCCGCGCTCAATCGCACGCACAATGATTTTCCGGTTGCGTATTTCGACGGTCCAGGCGGAACGCAAATTCCGCGCGCCGTTGCTGATGCGATGACCGATTACCTTTTTAATCACAACGCCAACGCGCACTGGGCTTTTCCGACGAGCAACGAAACCGACGCGCTCGTTGCCAACGCGCGGCAGACGCTCGCTGATTTTTTAAATTGCGCCGCTGATGAAATCGTTTTCGGGCAGAATATGACTTCGCTGACGCTTCATCTGGCGCGCGCTCTCGGCAGAAATTTCGCGGCGGGCGACCAAGTCATCGTGACCGAACTCGACCATCACGCGAATGTTGACACGTGGCGCAGTTTGGAAACGGAACGCGGCGTGGTCATTCGCGTTTTGCCGATGAACGCGGAAAGCGGCGAATTGGAAATGGACAAACTCGCCGGTTTATTAAACGAAAAAACAAAACTCGTCGCCATCGGCGCGGCGTCGAACGCGCTCGGTACGATTTCCGATGTCAAACGAGTTTGCCGAATGGCGCGAGAATCGGGCGCGCTCAGTTTCGTTGACGCCGTGCATTACGCGCCGCATAACTTGGTTGACGTGCGCGAATTCGGGTGCGATTTTCTCGCGTGTTCGGCGTATAAATTTTACGGTCCGCACGTCGGCGTGCTTTTCGGACGTAAAGAACTGCTCGAGAAAATTGATTTTCCGAAACTTAAACCGTCGCCGAACACCGCGCCGGAACGCGTCGAAACCGGAACGCAGAGTTTTGAATCAATTTGCGGCGCGGCGGCGGCAATCAACTTTCTCGCGTCGCTGGCAAGCGGAAATTCGCGGCGCGAACAGCTCGAAAACGCTTTCGCGGAATTTCACCGCCGCGATAAAATTCTAACCGCCGCTTTGTGGAACGGTTTGGCGGGGATTCGCGGCGTTAAAGTTTACGGCGCCGCGCCGGACGCCGAACGAACGTCGCTCGTTTCATTTACCGTCAGAGATTTACCGTCGGCGGAAGTCAGCCGCGAACTGGCAAAGCGCGGAATTTTCGCGTCGCACGGCAATTTTTACGCGTGGACAATCGTCGAAAAATTAAGGTTGGCGAATCAGGGTTTAGTCCGCGCGGGCGCGGCGTGTTACACAACGCTCGAAGAAGTCGAACGTCTTGTCGCTGCCGTCAAAGCGATTGCAGTAAATTGATTTTATTCGGGTTACGGGGCGTTGAAAGATAAGCCGCGAACGGGATTTGGCAGCGAATATCAAAAATATTTGGCGGCGATTACCGTGGTCGCGGCTTTTCACACTTCAAACAACTCAAAAATCATCGGCGAAACGATGGAAATAAAATCGCCGTGATACTTTTCGCCATCATAATTCGCGTTATTTAACGAGGAATTTTTATGGCGGTTTACGAAGGAAAATGGCGGTGCTTGCGGTGCGCGGCGGTTAACCGAGGACGCAATCTCAATTGTTTGTCGTGCGGCGTGAAACGAAGCGAGGACGCGCAGTTTTTTCTTGAAGATGACGCGCCCGAGTTGAACGACGAGCAGCTTTTGCAGCAGGCGAGAGCGGGCGCGGACTGGATTTGCCTGTATTGCGGCACGAATTGCCGCGCGGCGGAAAAACAGTGTTCGGGCTGCGGCGGGTCTCGTTCGGCTGAAAACAGACAGCTCGCCGAAGAAACGCGCGGCGTCGGCGATTGGACGGAAGCGGCGCAAAAGGCAACCCGCATTCAAAACGCCGCGCAGCATCACGCGCCGCCCAATGCCGCGCGCAAACCTTTTTTCAGCCGCCGATTGATAAAATTCGGTCTTTTCAGCGCGGGCGCGGTTTTCGCCGGTTTCATCGCGCTTTTTGCCGCGCTCGTTTATATTTCAACTCTGAGTTACGCGGTTGAAATGGAAGTTTCCGGGCTTGAGTGGAAACGCACGATTGCGCTCGAAGAATATAAAACCGTGACGGAAACCGCTTGGGAAGGCGAAGTTCCGCCGAAAGCGCGCGTGCAGTCAAGCGAAGATGCGCTGCATCACACCGATAAAATCGCAACCGGAACGCGCGAAGTTCCCGAAACCTACACCGAACAAATCGCCAGCGGAACGGAGCGCTACGCTTGCGGACAAACCAGCAAAAAGAACGGATATTTTGAAGACAAATACTGCACGCGAACGACTTACCGAACCGTCACGAAAACGAGAAACCGCACGGAAACAGTTTACAAAGACATTCCGGTTTACAAAACGCGCTATACGTATCTGATTGATAAATGGATTGCGGCGGGCGAGAAAACGACTTCGGGAACCGATTTCAACCCGCAGTGGTCTTCGGATTTCAAAGCCGATAACGTGCATTTGCGCGAAGCCGAAAGAACGGAAACTTACAGCCTTTTGTGCAAAGAACTCGGCGGCAACAACAAACTGCACAAATTTGAAATCGCGCCGGAAAAGTGGTCGAAATTTCAAAACGGTCAGCATTTGCGCGGAAAAGTGGACTTTTTCGGAGATTTGATTTCGATTGATGAAACATCAAACGGCGAATTAAAGGCGGAAAAATAAACGAGCGATTTAGCACGGCGATCAAATAAAACGCGCCGCAAAGTTTGTTTTTTAATTGTCGTAAAAAAAACGGGCGAACATCGCGGTAAAGTGATTTTCGCCCGTTTAGCTTTTTAGTTGTGAAATTGATTTTGAAATTTCGCGGTATTATTCGCTTTCCGCTTCGTCCAATTCCGCGAGTTCGTCTTCGATTTGAACCAGCTCTTTGCGCAGATTGGCTTCCATTGAAATAGAGACGTTGTGCTGTTCGAGCTGAATCGCTTGTTCTTCCGGATCCGGATCGAGTTCGATGCGCTCATCGCGGTTGACGCCGTTTAACTGATCGTTGAGTTCGTCTCTTCTTTTCTCCAATTGCTCTCGCGTTCGTTTTACTTTCGTCATAATTTTGCTCCTCTTTCGGAAAATATTTTTTATCAAAGTATAACGCCGAATCGGAGTTGATGGCGAATCCGGCGATTGCCGGGCGAAAAAAGCGGCGCACCGGTTTTCAATCGAAAATTGAGAATAAACGGCGAAGCAAGTTATC
Organism: Acidobacteriota bacterium; assembly: GCA_005790265.1. Lineage (GTDB taxonomy): Bacteria > Acidobacteriota > Blastocatellia > Pyrinomonadales > Pyrinomonadaceae > SXVE01. Next base: position 5,226 of record SXVE01000248.1, read on the forward strand.
ATAACTTCGGCAAAACGAAATTATGAGTGACTTAAAACGTCGCCGACATCACCGGCGAACAATCACTGCGTTCGTTGACGCGCTCGATTTTGAATGATTTTCAGGCGCTCGGAAAAAATTTCGGCGAGCGATTATTTTGAGCAATCGTTGAAAAACGATTGCTGCCTGAAGAAAAACCGAAAAGCGAAACCGAAAAGCGAAATCGGCGCGAAAGCCTCGTCTGATCAATAAATCCGAACCGTTCGTCACAAAATTGTTGCCGCCGAAAAGCGGCGCGCAGTTAAATGAAAGATGAAGAAAATGACCGGAGAACAACCACAATATTTCAAACAAAAAGCGGTCAAATGGATTGCTATCTGGGGCATCTGGACGCTTTTCGGCTTTTTTTTCGCCAGTCAGATCGCGCTGCAAAATCAGCTTTCGCGCAATCCGGTCGCGTTCTGGCGCATTCTTTCGTGGCAGATGGTTTCCGGCTACGTCTGGTTTGCGCTCAGTCCGCTGATTATTTATTTAGCGCGCAAATTTCCGCTCGAAGGCGAACGCTGGAGAAAATCTCTGCCCGTTCATTTGCTGGCAAGCATTTTCATCGCGCTTTTTCAGCAGGCGATTGACACGTTCGTTCTGACGCGGCTCGGTTATCCGCCGAATCGCCAGTTCGCCAATTTTTTCGAGGCGTATCAATTTTTCGTTTATATCAATCTGCACCTCAGCATTTTGATTTACTGGGGCGTCGTCGGCATCAAATCGGCTTACAGTTATTACCAAAAATACCGCGAACGCGAGCTGCAAACGTCGAAATTAGAAGCGCGGCTTGCCACTTCGCGGCTGCAAGTGTTGAAAATGCAGCTTCACCCGCACTTTTTGTTCAACACTTTGAACGCGATTTCCGAGTTGATTTACAAAGACCCGGAATCCGCCGAACAGATGATCGGCGATTTGAGCGATTTGCTGCGGCTGTCGTTTGAAAATCTGGAAGTGCAGGAAATTTCTCTCAAACAAGAGCTGGAGTTTTTGCGGAAATATTTAGAAATCGAACAGATGCGATTTCACGACCGGTTAAAAGTGGAAATGCGCATTGCACCCGAAACGCTCGATGCGAGCGTGCCGAATATGATTTTGCAGCCGCTCGTCGAAAACGCGATCCGGCACGGACTCGCGCCGCGTTCGTCCGGCGGACGAATCGAAATCGGCGCGGCGCGCAGCAACGGCAGTTTGCATTTGACCGTAGCGGACGACGGCATCGGCGTTCCGTTCGGCGATACGACGAATCTGCACGAAGGCGTCGGACTTTCCAACACGCGCCGCCGTTTGCGGCATCTTTACGGCGACGCGCATCAATTCGCTTTGGAAAACGGCGCAAGCGGTTTAACGGTTGATTTGCAGATTCCATTTCGCGAGCTGAAAGATTAAACGCTAATTGCCGAAAAATCCGATGAACATCAAAACTCTAATCGTTGATGACGAACCGCTGGCGCGCGAACGGGTAAAGCGTTTTTTGCGCGATGAACCGGGCGTTGAGATTATCGGCGAAGCGGGAAACGGCGCGGAAGCCGTGCGCGTGATTGAAAGCGAACAGCCCGATCTCGTTTTTCTCGATATTCAAATGCCGGAGAAAAACGGATTTGAAGTCGTCAAGGCGCTCGACCCGAAAATCGCGCCGACCGTGATTTTCGTCACGGCTTACGACAATTACGCGCTTCAGGCGTTTGACGTGCACGCGCTCGATTACCTTTTGAAACCATTTAATCGCGAGCGTCTGCATCGTTCGGTCGAACGCGCGCGCCAGCATATCGAACGCCGCAATTCCGGCACGATTGACGAGCGCCTGCTCGCGCTGATCGCCGATTTGAAAGCGGAAAAGAAATATCTCGAACGATTGGTGGTCAAAGCGGTCGGGCGCGTTTTCTTTCTCAAAGCCGACGAAATTGACTGGATCGAAGCGGCGGGAAATTACGTCAAACTGCACGCCGGACGCGAATCGCATTTGATTCGCGAAACGATGAACGGCATCGAAGCGAAACTCAACCCGGAAAAGTTTTTGCGCATTCATCGTTCGACCGTCGTCAACGTTGACCGCATCAAAGAACTGCATCCGATGTTCAGCGGCGATTATTCGGTGATTTTGCACAACAAAACCGAGCTGACTCTGAGCCGCAATTACCGCGAACGATTTCTCGAACTTTTTGAAAATCAAATTTAATTCGTTTCGTCCCAAAATCGCCGCGTTCGGTCACAAAACCGTTTGATTCGTTCAAAATTTTGAATAAAATTCAAGCTCGAAATCAACCAAACACCCGAAAACGGAGTTCAACTTTCCAAATGTTAAGAAAAAAGGCGTTCAAATTTACGTTTCTGCTGGCGTTTTTCGTTTGTTTTTCCGTCGTCATCGCGTGGCGAAATTACATTATCGTCATCGGGCAGACCGTCAAACCGGTGCTCGTCGCGCTCAATAAAACGGACGCGACGCTGGCGATTATTGATCCGAATGAAATGAAAATTCTCGGCAAAGTCGCGACCGGCGATGCGCCGCACGAAGTCGTTTTATCGGCGGACGGACGCACGGCTTACGTCGCCAATTACGGCGCGCAAACGCCGGGCAGTTCGCTTTCGATCATTGATCTGGAAACGAAAAAAGAGCTGCGCCGCGTTGATTTAACTCCGCTGACGCGTCCGCACGGATTGCAGGAAATCGGCGGCAAAATTTATTTTACGGCGGAAACCAACCGAATGATCGCGCGCTATGATCCGGCGGCAAACCGCGTTGACTGGATGATGGGAACTGGGCAAAACGGCTCGCATATGATTGCCGGAGCCGCCGATCAAAAGCGATTCTACACGGCGAACATCGGCTCAAATTCCGTAACGGCTTTTGAACTGCAAAACGTGCCGCCCGCCGCCTCGCGA
>SXVE01000004.1 GCA_005790265.1 Acidobacteriota bacterium
AATGGTTATTCGCGGATCGCTCGAAAGATTGGTTCCGGTTTTGATGACGGCGCTGACCGCCGGACTTTCGCTTGTTCCGCTCGCGATTGCGGCTGACGCGCCGGGCAAAGAAATACTGCATCCGCTGGCTGTTGTCGTTTTGGGCGGAATTTTAACTTCAACGCTGCTCGATCAAATCGTCACGCCGGCAGTATTTTTCAAATTCGGCAGACACGCGGCAGAAAAAATTATCAACGAGCGTGAAGCAAAAAAAGAAGGGCGCGCCGACGAATGGAATGATCCGGAAAAGCAAAACAGCGAGAATTGGACGAACCGCCGTTTTCCCGCCTGAACTTAAAAACGATGCCGGGCGATTAAAACTAACAATAATTTTAACCGACCGCAGTAATTTTGACTGACCGCGTGACGACTTCAACTGTTATTTTGCGCTTTTTTATTTAGAATTATGCCGGACTATTTATAAGCCGTAGTGCAAAAGCGGTTATCAGCCGGCGCAAGGCTTAAAGATCACCAACTGCATTTACACGATTTGCGGAAAATTTTAATGTTTAGGAAGGTAAATTAAATGATAAAAAAATCAGTTTCCGGTTTAACAACTTTCGCGGCGCTCAGTTTATTTATTTTAAGTTTGGGCTTGTTTTCAACCGCTGCGGCGCAAACGCGTGAAGAAAAAAGCATTGCCGCCGTGCTGCAGCAAAACGCGGTTGGTTTCGCCAAAAATGATATGTCAATAATCGAGAAAATTTGGTCTAACAGCGAGAGCGTAGTCGTCTTTGAAGGCGGACACGCCAATTACGGATGGACGGATTACCGCGACACTCATCTTGCGCCCGAGATGAAGGAAATGACAAATACCAAGTATGACTTCTCCGATATAAAAACGAAAGTTTCGGGAAATATGGCTTATGCCACAATGAAATACGCGATTTCCGGCGACATCGGCGCTCGACACATTGAAGGCGCCGGACTCGCAACTGCCGTACTGGAAAAAATCAACGGCAAATGGAAAATAGTCCACTGGCATTCAAGCGCGCCGCGCCGCGCCGCGCCGCCGACGACAACAACGGCGGCACCGGTTCAGAATCAGCCGTAAAGCGGATTTGCAAAAATAAGGTAACGGTTAAAAAAGGCTGATGCTATTTTCATCAGCCTTTTTTGTTTGTTTGAAAATTTAATTCGCAAAATCAAAAAAAGCTCTTGACTCTGTATTCGAGTAGAGAGTTTACAATACTAATTAGAGTTCACAGAAATGACTTGCGGAAAGGAAATTTAGTAACAATACGAGGAAATGTCAGTAGTATGAAAAAAGCTTTTGGTCATGTTAAGGAAAAAGAATTCGTTTCCGGCGAACAGTTAAAAATCGGTGAAGTTTCCAAACGCAGCGGAATCGGTATCGAAGCATTGAGATTTTACGAAAAGAGCGGACTGCTCGACCGTCCCGGACGCAGTTATAGCGGTTACCGTCTCTACGATGAAGATGTTTTAGAGCGTCTCGCTTTTATTAAACAAGCTCAGGTTCTGGGATTCGCGCTTAATGAAATCAAAGAAATCATTGCGCACAAACAAAAAGGCGTGAGTCCCTGTCTGGAAGTGCGTGAAATAGTTCGCACGCGTCTTAAAGAACTCGACGAAAGAATCGAACAAATGCGCCGGTACAGAAAAGAATTGGCGGCAGTTCTTACCGATTGGGACGAAACCGGAGAATCCGAAGGACACGTTTGCGGGCTGATCGAAAGCTCGCATATCGAACACGGAGTGAATCACCGAAAAATCGGTGAAAAGTAAAATATTAAAAAATCAAAAGGAGTTAAACCAAAATGGAAAATCGGACAAGCACGACTAAAGTTGTCGCACCTGACATTGTTTGTGGAGGATGCGCCGGAGCGATCAAAAACGCACTCGGTAAAATTGGCGGCGTGTCGCAGGTCGAGGTTGACGTAGATACCAAAACCGTGAGCGTCGCGCACACCGCCGAGGTTTCGCGCGAAAAGATTGTCGAGGTGCTCGACGACGCGGGATTTCCCGCAAACTGAGAATAGTAAAAGCACTATTGTTTTTTAAGAAAGGAGGTGCGGGGCGATGAAAGTGAAAACGTCGGTTGCGGCAAATTCAAAGGTCACGGATCCGGTTTGCGGAATGCCAATTGATCCGGCAAAGGCAGCGGGAGAAATCAATTATAAGGGCGAAACTTACTATTTTTGCTCGCAATCATGCCTGGAAAGTTTTAATGGCGCCCCTGATAAATATGCGAAGCGGTCAGCTAATGCGGAGGCTTTTGTCTCCGCGCTGACGATTTCTGCAGCGGGAAATGGCGTTAGCAGTCAGGATGCGGCGAGCGGCGCTGGCAATAATCATTCGGCGGCGAACGATATCGGCGAACGCATTGATCTGCCGATTACAGGGATGACTTGCGCGGCGTGCGCCAACCGCATCGAAAAAAAGCTGAATAAACAGACCGGAGTGCAGTCGGCTTCAGTAAATTTCGCCACCGCCCGCGCAACGATCAATTACGATCCGAATACTACCGGAGTCAGTAATTTGATTGAAACGGTCAAAGATACCGGATATGACACGGCGGGAACGTCGAAGACCGAATTTATTGTCGCTGATTCGGAACGACCGGCAGGATCGAGCGTGCAGCTTGAAAATCATTTATCAAAACTGCGCGGCGTGATCAAAGTCAATTTTAATTTAGCGACCATGAACGTTGCGGTTGAATATTTATCCGGCGCGACGGATGCGAAAACAATCCGTGCTGCAATCGAGGATTTCGGCTATCGCGTCCGCGAAGTTTCGGGCAGCGGCGCTGCCTCGGAAAACTCAATTGAAGCCGCGCACGCCGCCGAATATGCCGACTTGAAACGCAAATTCTGGGTTGCCGCCATTTTGTCTGCGCCGGTTCTGGTGATTGCGATGTCGCACGGCGCAATAGAATTCTTGAACTTTTCCGGCGTCAATTGGCTGCAGCTCATTTTAACCGTTCCCGTTGTCTTTTATAGCGGCGCGCAGTTTTATCGCGGCGCGTGGGCGGCTTTCCGGCACCGGGCGGCGGATATGAATACGTTAATCGCCGTCGGCACCGGGGCGGCTTTCGTTTATTCGGTTCTGGCGACCGTATTTCCGCAGTTTTTTATGGTTGCCGCCCACGCAGCGATGGACGGAATGGAAAACGCAATGACCATTCCGGTTTATTTTGAAGCGGCGAGCGTGATTATCGCCTTAATCTTATTGGGCAGAATGATGGAGTCGAGAGCTAAGGGACAGACCGGCGAAGCGATTCGCAAGCTGGTCGGCTTGCAGGCGAAAACCGCGCGCGTCGTGCGAAACGGTGTGGAAATTGACGTTGAAACCGAACAAGTCGTTTCCGGCGATGTTATTATCGTTCGCCCGGGCGAAAAGATTCCGGTTGACGGTCGGATTTTAGAAGGAAATTCCGCGATTGACGAATCAATGCTGACCGGCGAAAGTCTGCCGGTAGAAAAGAAGCCGGGCGATGAAATCTTCGGAGCGACGATTAATAAAACCGGCGCGTTTCGCTTCGAGGCGACAAAGGTTGGCAAAGACATGGCTTTGCAGCAAATCGTTCGGTTGGTTCAAGACGCGCAAGGCTCAAAACCGCCGATTGCCAAGCTCGCCGACACGATCAGCGGCATTTTTACGCCGATTGTCATTTCGATAGCGATTGCGACGTTCGTCATCTGGTTTATCGCCGCTGATCCTGAATTTCGCTTTACGATGGCGCTCGTCAGTTTCGTTTCGGTGTTGATTATCGCTTGCCCGTGTGCTTTGGGGCTGGCAACACCGACGGCAATTATGGTCGGAACCGGAAAAGGCGCGGAAAACGGAATTTTAATAAAAGGCGGCGCATCGCTCGAAACAGCCCATAAATTAAACGTCGTCGTTCTCGATAAAACCGGCACGATCACCAAAGGCGAGCCGAGCTTAACTGACATTATTGCGGCTGACGGATTTTCCGAAAACGATTTACTGCGAGCGGTAGCGTCGGCTGAGAAATCGAGCGAACATCCGCTGGCGGCAGCGATTGTTCGGGGCGCGGAAAGCAGAAATCTGGCGTTTGAAAAAGTGGAAAATTTCAATGCGCTGGAAGGTCGCGGAATCGAAGCCGTTGTCGGCGGACGCGATTTGCTGCTCGGCAATCTGCGGCTGATGAACGAGCGCGCAATCGCTGTCGGCGGCTCGGAAGCAGTGGTAGAAAGATTGGCTGATGAAGGCAAAACGCCGATGTTCGCTGCCATCGGCGGAAAATATGCGGGCGTTGTGGCTGTCGCCGATACGATAAAACCTAAATCGAAAGAAGCAATCCACACTTTGCAGAATTTAGGTTTGGAAGTGGTGATGATGACCGGCGACAACAAACGAACAGCCGAAGCCGTTGCTGCGCAAGTCGGCATCAGGCGCGTGCTGGCGGAAGTGCTGCCCGAAGGAAAATCAGGCGAAATAAAACGCCTTCAAGCTGAAAAGAAAATCGTG
>SXVE01000249.1 GCA_005790265.1 Acidobacteriota bacterium
GCGAGCATTTCGACGATCTCGACGGGCGAAAGTTTAGCTCTGACCTGCGTGCCGAACGGATCGGCTCCGCGATTGCCGACCGTCCACAATCCGAACGTAAATTTATCCTCCGGTTTCGGCGCGTATTTATTGTTTGACATATTTATCCCTCTCGTGTCGTTCAGCTTTTTTGTCATTTAATTCAGCTGTTGTTGGCAAAATCAGACTTTTTTTCCGGTGTCCGACAATTATTCGGCGTAACCGTTCGGATTTTTCATTTTCCAATCCCAAGCGGTTTTGATAATCGTTTCGATTTCGGCGAATTGCGGTTTCCAGCCAAGCATTTCGGCGGCTTTGCGCGCATCGGCGATTAAATGCGACGGATCGCCCGCGCGGCGCGCTTCCATTTTTACTTCGATCTGCTTGCCGGTTATTTTGCGCGCGGCTTCGATGACTTCCAGCACCGAAAAACCGAGTCCGTTGCCAAGATTGATGTGCGTCGAAGCGCCGCCTTTTTTCAAATAATCGAGCGCGCGTATGTGCGCGTCGGCTAAATCGGCGATGTGAATGTAATCGCGCACGCACGTTCCGTCCGCGGTTTCGTAATCGCTGCCGAAAACCGAAACGAACGGCAGTTTTCCGTCCGCCGCATTCAGGACATTCGGAATCAAATGCGTTTCCGGGTCGTGATGTTCGCCGCATTTTTCGGTCGCGCCCGCTGCGTTAAAATAACGCAGCGCCACCGATTTTAACGCGTGCGCCGTGTCGTAGGCTTCGAGAATGCGCTCGGTCATAAATTTCGACCAGCCGTACGGATTGACCGGTTTCTGCGGATGCGTTTCGTCAATCGGAATCCGCACCGGATCGCCGTAAGTCGCGCAGGTCGAAGAAAATACGACGTTCTTGACATCGTTTTCGATCAGCGCGTTGAGCAGATTGTTCGTTTGAAACGTGTTGTTTTCAAAATATTTCGCCGGATTCGTCACCGATTCGCCGACGTAGGCGTAAGCCGCGAAATGAACGCACGCTTCGATATCGTGATCTTTGACGATGCGCCCGATCAAATCTTTATCGCCGATGCTGCCTTGATAAAACGGCACGTCGGCGACGGCAGCCCGATGTCCGTACACGAGATTGTCGAGCACGACAACCGCCGCGCCCTGAGCTTTCAACAATTCGACCGTCGCGCTGCCGATATAACCCGCGCCGCCCGTTACTAAAATTGCCATGATAAATTACTCCCCATTGTTAGTTTCTGCTTTGTTAAATTGTGCGTTTTTTACGCTTTTTTAATTCTTAAAACCCCGAAAGCCGCCGCGCCCGGCGATGAACCGTTGAAAACGTGCGGACGATGTCCGGTTTGCCGTTCGTATTCGGCGGCGACGCGCTCGATTTCCGCCTCCGCTTCCGCATTCTTTTTTCCCAAAACCGCCGTCGTTCCGCCGCTGCCGCCGCCCGTAATTTTCGCGCCGAACAGATTTTTCTCTCGTTTGACGAGCTCGATTAGCAAATCCGTGCCGTCCGTTCCCAAACCGCAAGCGGAATAACTGCGGTGCGATTCGTTCATTAAATCGCCGAGCGCGCTTAAATTTTCGTTCGTCATTTCATTTTCCAACAATTCGGCAAACTGCCGAACGCGCGCGTTCTCATAGATCGGATGCGCCGTCGGATGAAAAACAGCATAACTTTTTTCGGGCGCAACGCCGGTCACCGTGTCCGTAATTCCCTGAAAACGCCGCAAAAATTCCGCGCCGGAAATTTCTCGCGGCAGTTGCGCGGCGTAATATTTTTCAAATTCGGCGGGCGCGACGTTCGCCAGATAACCGTTCCATTTTTCATCCGCAATTTCGACGACGCCCGCCGTTTCCGTCCGGCTGATTTGCAGTCCGGCGATTTCGGCGATTATTCGATAACCGATAAACGCGCCGGTTCTGACCGAGCCGTAATCGCCCGCGCCGACCGAATGACGAATCCCCGAATCAATGCCCCAGAAAGCCGCTTCATCGGGAATATGCCGCGTTCCCAGCACTTCCGCCGGCTGACAAACCATCGCGAGCAGACGGTTTTCCTCGCCGATTGCCGACGCCATCTGATCCATAATCCCGCACGGCGCGCCGACAACCAAATTTTCTACTTTCTGGCACAAAATCGCCAGTTCGCGCGGCTCTATTTCGATGTCGAACGCCGCCGCAATCGCGCTCATCGTCGCGACTTCAATCGCCGCCGACGAACTGACGCCTTTGCCTTCCGGCACTTTGGAATCAATCAAAATCGCCGCGCCGCACTCGAAACGAACGTTTTTTTCGCGCATCAAAACGAGAAACGCGCCCGCCAGATAAGCCGCCCAACCGTTTGCCGCATCAAGTGTGAATTTTTCCCGCGCCGCCGAATACGAAATCGGGTTTCCGTCCGTTTCAAATTCGTCGAGCGCCATCGCAAAAAAAGGCGCGCGATGGTTTTCCGCCGCGTTCGCGCTGACGATTTTCAGCGTCCGCGCATCGCGCTTCTGAACGGCGGCGAACGCGGCTTCGGCAATCGGCATTTCGAGCACGAGCGCGCCGGAATAATCGGCGATTCCGCCCATCACGTCGAGTCTGCCCGGCGCGCGCGCGATGCAGATTTCC
>SXVE01000250.1 GCA_005790265.1 Acidobacteriota bacterium
ACGTCAATCCGCGCGTTTTCTTTTATCCAGATGAAAAAACGCGGCTGATGATCGGCAATTCGACGACTTACCAAAATCGCGAAGGCGGCGACGTTTTCGTCATTAAAAACCGCGCCGACGATTTTCATCGTTATTTTGAAAACAACAATTCCCTGCGCAATATTACGACTTTGCAGTACGACCGCGATTTCGAGGATGGCGGAAAAATCATAGCCAAACAGAGCCTCGCGTTTTTTAATCGCCGCATCGAAATTCCCGATTATCGTTTTGCAGGTCGGCAATTTAACGCTTACACGGACGTTTCGTATTTTCGCCCGGTGAAAAATCACGCGCTCGTTTTCGGTTTGAACGCCGTTTATGATCAGTTTCGCGAACGGCAAACCGGCGCGAATTTCCCGAATCGCGACGAAACGCGAACGACGTTCGGCGGTTACGTTCAGGATCGTTTCGACATTTCAAAAAAACTATCGCTCGAAGCCGGTTTTCGTCTTGATGCCGTTAAAGATTACGGCGTTTTTCCGCTGCCGCGCGTTTCGGTTTTGTATCGTTTTACCGATAATTTAAGCAGCCGCGCGAGTTTCGGTCTCGGTTATAAAACGCCGAGCGTTTTTACCGAAGAAGCCGAAACGCGTCTTTTTGAAAACGTCGCGCCGATTGGAAATTCTTTGCGAGCCGAACGCAGTCAGGGCGGAACTTTCGACGTCAATTACCGCAACAACATCGGCGAAAAGTTTTCCTATTCGGTCAATCAAATGTTTTTTTACACGCGCATCGAAAATCCGCTCGTGCTTTTGCCTGCGCAAAACGGAGTTTTCGGTTTCGTCAACGCCGCGCAAACGGTCAGAAGCGCCGGTTTTGAAACGAACGTGCGCGCGGGCTACGACATTGTTAAACTCTTTGCCGGTTACACTTACACCGACGCGAAAGCCGGATATTTGAGCGGCAATCGTTTTTTGCCGCTGACGCCGAAAAGCAAATTAAATTCCGCGCTGCTACTTGAAAAGGAAGAAGATTTCAAAGTCGGTTTCGAGGCTTATTACACGAGCAGACAGTTTTTAACCAATCGCCAGCCGACCGAACCTTTCTGGGTTCTGGGCATTTTCGGCGAAAAGAATTTCGGCAAATACAGTCTGTTTATCAACGCCGAAAATATCACTGACACGCGCCAGAGTCGTTTCGGAACGGTCGTTTTCCCGCCGCACCGTAATCCGACGTTCAGCGAAATTTACACGCACATCGAAGGCAGAATCTTCAACGGCGGAATAAAAATCAGGCTTTAAATTAAAGAGTTCAGCGAGCAAGTAAAACTTTTGGATTTAAAAGAAAAAGGCTCCGTCCGAAATTATCGAACGAAGCCTTTTTTATTTATCAATCAGCCGAATTTGATTAGTCCAGAATCGCGCTGAAAATTCCCGACAAAATGTTGCCTAAAATGCTGTATCTGCCGTTGTTGTATCTGCCGTAACGACTGCGGCTGTAATAACCGTCTTCGTAACCGCGCTCGAAACCCTGGCGAAAATAGTAATTGTATTCGCTCTGATCAACGTAATAGCTGTCGTAGCCGTAATTTCCATCCTGATAACCGTAGGAATTCTGATAATCGTAATCCCAGTTATCTTCGCGGTCGGATTGTCCGGCGCGAAACCCTTCTTCATAACCGTATTCGACCGCCTGACGCAACATCTGCGCGCCGTATTGGCTGGTGTAATAATAATTTCCGCCGCGATTGTAACGGTAATCGTAACTTAAATTATCGTAATATCGCTGTTGTTGCAGACGCAGTTGATCCTGACGAATGCGATCTAAATACCTTTGTTGGTAACGATATTGATTGACGCGTCGCTGCTGCTGCAAAAGGCGCGCGCGCTGCTGCGAAATTTGTTGCTGCTGACGCCAATACTGATTGTATTGACTGTCGCGCGTGCGCCGAATCGCTTCCCATTGATTGCGGTCAATTTGTCTCTGATTACTGGAACGTCTTTGATCGTTGCGCCAATCTCTATTTTGATTTTGCTGCTGATTATTACGGCGCGTTTGATTCTGATCCTGCAGCCGGTCGCTGCGCCAGGTTTGGTTCTGATTTTGCTGGCGCTGCGCTTCAATCTGCCGTTGCTGTTCGGCGCGGCGCTGCTGATTCTGCCGACGATTCGCCCAATCTTGATTCTCTTGATTCTGCTGATTTTGCTGCTGACGACGTTCTTGTTCAGCGCGATTCTGTGCTTCGCGTTGTTCGGCTCGATTACGGCGCTGCTGTTCGTACTGACCGTTTTGCGCCGGATAATTGCCGCGTTCCTGCCGCTGATTCTGTCGCTGCTCGCGCTCGGCTCGCCGCTGCTCCTGTTGTTGCTGAACTTGCTGCTGTTGCTGCGCCTGACGCTGATCGTTTTCCTGTCGGCGCTGTTGCTGTTCAGCCTCGCGCTGTGATTGACGCTGTTGTCTTTCCTGCGCGCGCTGATCTTGCGATTGATCTTGCCGCTGACCGCGTTCGGCTTTTCGCGATTCTCTCTGCTCTTCGCGCTGTTCGCGGCTGCGGCGCTGCGCGTCGGCGGTTTCACCCGTTCCGATCAGCAGTGCCGAACCGACGATGGCGGAAAAAGCGATGCGCTTGATGTATTTCTTTTTCATAATTTTCCTCTTTGATTTTAATTAACCGCAATTTTCTGATAACTCTCTGCTCGATTTTCTGCAAAATTCGTTCCAGAAAGCTAAGTGTTGTAACCACGGTTTTTCGGGAAAATCATTGAATTATTAAATACGATTTACGACAGCGACGCGACGTTTTCGTTTATGATTTCTGAAATTCGTAAACAACGCGCACGTTCAAAACGCCGTTCTGAATATCGGGTCGAATGGCGACGGCTTTCATTCGCAGCGAACCGGAATTTTGAATCGGCACGACGAACGAAATTTTGTCGGTTTGCAGAATTTGAATCGGATTAACGCGTTTATCAATCGCGCTTTGCACGAGCTTGGTTAAAAAACTGCCGCCGACGCCGCCCGTTCCGCTCAAACTGACGTTTGTAACAATCGCGCGCCCGATCAATCTTTGGTTGTTTTGGTCGAATTCCAGCTCGATATTTGTTTCCGCCCAACCGGAAAATCCGATGCAGCCGACGAGCGGCGGATTGTAATTTCCCGAAAAAGCCAGCGGCGCGTAAATTTTCCCGTCGCGAAACCGAACCGCCGTGCGCACGCCGTCAATTTCGCGCTGCAATCGAATTGATTCATTGCACGGCAAATTCGACGCAGCAGCATTAGACGGCGACGAATTGTCGTTGAAGCTCGAAAAAAAAAGAGAATTTCGAGCTTTGATTGCCAAAACGTGATCGGCATTTTTTGAATTTTGAATTTTGAGTTTTGAATCATTACCCGCAAGCGGAAATTCAAGCGGCGTCTGACTGTTAAAAATCGCATCGAGCAGCGCGTCGAAAAACTGCTCGTTAAGCTGAATCGTCACTTCGGCACGCTGCGCCTGCGCGACTGAAACAGACAACAAAAATACAAGAAACACACCGAGATATTTTCTCATTAGACAAGCTCCGAAACTTAACAGTAATCGAATTGATTTTAACTTTAGAAAGCAATTCGAGGTTGATGGCAACAGCTTTTTCTTATACGTTTTTTCCCTTGTGAATTGATGCGCTCGCGGATAGTCGCGCCGCAAAAAACATTCAGCAAAGCGAAGATTATTTCGGCAACCGGCGGCGAGCCATTTGATTTTAACTGAAAAACCGAAAAATTTAACTGAAACGAAAAACGGATTCGGCTGGACATCAGCCGAATCCGCTCAATTTTATCGCAGTGATTTTTACCGCGGAAAAACGTTCGGAATCGGCGAATCGCCGTTTTGCCCGAATTGCAGCGCTTTGAAACCTTCGGTCGAATTCAGCAGATACCAATGTCCCGAAGACGGACGAAAAACGGCGAAGTCGGATTTGTGATCGCCGTCGAAATCGCTGACCAGCGGTTTATCGCCGATCATTCCGAACTGGATGGCGGAAAAAGTATTCGTTGCCGCATTCAAAACATACCAGTAACCGTTTGACGGACGCCAGACGGCAATATCAATTTTTGAATCGCCGTCATAATCCGCCGGAACCGGATGATCTTCGCTCATCCCGAATTGCAGCGAGGTGAATGTATTTCTAATGAAATTATAGCGATACCAAACTCCTTCAGACGGGCGGTAAACGGCAATGTCGGCGAAATTGTCGCCGTCGTAATCTTTCGGAACCGGAATGTCTTCGGCAGCGCCGAATTTGATGGTCGCGGGACTGAGGTTGGGACTTCTGCTGATATGCCAGGTTCCCTCGCTCGGGCGGTAAACGGCGATGTCGGCTTTTTTGTCGCCGCTGTAGTCGGCGGGAACCGGAATATCACCCGTTTGTCCCCAGCGAACAACCATTTCTCCGCCGGCTTGCAGCTTTATTTTCCACGTTCCGGTTTCCGGCGTGAAAACAGCGATGTCATTCATTCCGTCTCCGTCGTAATCAGCCGGAACAATTTTGTCAGTCGTCGCGCCGTAAGATTGAGCAACGTAATCGGCGTTGCTCCGACCGATGTACCAATTGCTGTTTGAAGAACGAAATACGGCTAAATCACCTTTGCCGTCGCCGTCAAAGTCCGAAGCCGGATTAAAAAATCTTCCGTCCTGCTCGACGGCGGCGAGCGTTTGCGTTTCATAACCGAACATCGAAAAATTTGTCTGCCGAAGGCGCGCTTCGCTCGCGGGATGAATTTTATACCGAATTTCCGCCGAACCGACGCCGTTGTAATGCGACAACTCAATCCAGATAGCGCCGGAATACAACCGCCAGGTGCAGTTCGGCTGCGTGGTAAAGGAGAAAACGCCGGTTCGTCCTTCTTTATTGCTCGTGATTTTGTTCGCCGACATCGCGTAAGTGCAGTTTAATCCGGCTTGCGTAATCGTAAAAATCTGATCGCCGACGCCGATTTTTCCGGTTCGCGCCGCGCCATTATTCGTTTGCACTGTAAATGTCACAGTTCCGTTCCCGGGTCCGTAGCCTCTCGTCACCGATACGAAATAATCGCTCGAATAAGCCGTCCAGGTGCAGTTGCTTGCGACGGTGACAGAAAAAGTTCCGCTTGTTTCGAGCGCGCCGATGTTAAGGCTTGTCGAACTCAGCGCGTAAATGCAGGCGGCTGGCTGCATTATGGTAAAAACCTGTCCGCCAATCGTGACGGTTCCGGTTCGCTGCACGCCGGTTTCGTTGCGCGTCACCGTCATCGTAAAAGTGCCTGAACCGGTACCGGAACTGCCGGTCGTGATAAACGATGAATTTGAAGTCGCCGTCCACGGACAGCCGTTTTGCGTCGAAATCGTGGCGCTGAACGTCGTGCCGTCGCCCCGCACGTCGGCGTAATTCGTCGGCAACGAATAAGTGCAGTTGCTCGGAGCGTTCGTGTTGCTTAGATTCAACGCATAATTTCCGGTTTGCGCCGGGTGATACGAAGTGGCGAGAATAACATAAAGTCCGGTTTCCGGTAATGTCGTGCTGATGCGCGAATCAGTCGTGTTATTGTGCGCATCGTCATTTTCGAGGACAAAACTGCCCGATTGATTTGCCAGTCCAAGATATGCGTCAAAAAACGGCGTTCCCAGAGAAATATTAGCGGTTTGCCCTTTCGTTCCCTCAAAAATATAAAAATCAGCATAAGATCCGTCGTCCAAACGGCAATCGGTCGAAGACAATACTCCGTTGATCGTTTGATTAAAATTTATCGCGGCGGCGCTCATGCACGGGTCGAGGCTGAAAAAATCTTTCGTCGCGTCGGTGAAAACAGCCGACAAATCTTCAGGCGAGAGCAGCGTCAGTCCGCGATTCGACTGCTTGGCGAGCGCGAGTTCGCGTAGTTTCGGTGCCACCGATTTTGACGCCGGCGATTTACTTTTCGCGGGCGCTTGCCCTGCGATCGGGGCTGACTGAACGGCGACTAACGTTAGAACGAGGCAGATCAATGCGACAAAATTACGTCGTATTTTTTTCATTGTGTTTTGAATAGAATGTATTTTATTTAGAGAATTTCAGACTCACGCTTCGGATTCGGTAAAGATTCGGCGTCTTTGGAATCGGGAAACTGCTCTAACAGGATAAACCAATTAATAAAAAACTGTCTATTAAAATTTTGCGTGCGGCGCAATCGCCGGAACATTTAATAAAGCCGGTTAATTGAAGCAAGTTCAGAGAAATTTGCGTTGATCTTGACGGGATGACGAAAAATTTATGAAAGCCCGCTGCGCACAATATCGTGCAGGCGGAGCAAACCGACGCATTTGTTTTTTTCAACGACGGGCAAAACTGAGATTTGACGCGGGCGATTTTCCATTAGTTGCAGCGCATCGTAAGCGAGCATTTCCGGCGCGGCGACGGCGGGCGAAACCGTCATCATCTGCGCTGCTTTTAAGTTTGAAAGATTTTCCGGCGCGGTTTTTTCGATAGTTCGGCGCAAATCGCCGTCGGTCACAATTCCGAGCAATTCGTCGTTTTCATCAACGACATTGACCGCGCCGAGCGCGTGTTCGGAAATGGCTTTGACGACGGCGAGCCAATTGGCATCGGGCGCGACGTTCGGACTCGCGTGCATCAAATCGGCGACGCGCAAAGTCAATCTTTTTCCCAAACGTCCCGCCGGATGATTCGCCGCGAAATCTTCCGGCGTCAAATTTTTCGCTTGCATCAAAGTCATCGCAATCGCGTCGCCGACAGCGAGTGCGACGGTCGTCGAAGTCGTCGGCGCGAGATTGAGCGGACACGCTTCTTTATCAACCGACGCGTCGAGCACGACGTCCGATTGCCGCGCCAGAGTTGAATTCGTGTTGCCGACAATCGAAATCAGTTTTGTGCCGCGCGTTTTCAAAGTCGGCAAAAGCAGCAAAATTTCGTCGGTTTCGCCTGAATTGGAAAGCGCGATGACGACATCGCCGCGAGTGATGACGCCGAGACTGCCGTGCAGCGCGTCCGACGGATGGACGAAAACGGCAATCGTGCCGGTCGAAGTCAGCGTCTGCGCGATTTTCTGCGCGATCACGCCCGATTTGCCGACGCCGATCACGATCACTTTGCTGTCGCAACAGGCGAGAATTTCGATTGACTTTTCGACGGCTGCCGCATCGAGAATGTGCGCCGTGCGCTCAATCGCGGCGGCTTCGAGTTTCAGTAATTCGACGACTTTTTTAAAGGATTCGTTCACGAAAATAATTTAACACAACCGACAAAGAACAAAACGCTTTCGGTTTCAAACAAGCGGCGAGACGCGCCGTTTTTCTATTCAACAAACTCAAAGAACGCCAACCGGGCGCGAAAAAATCGTAATCAATAAAAGAGCTGCCTTCCAAAAAAAGCGAATCGGCACGGCTGCAAAAATACTGCAACGCTGCCGATTCGCTTTTTTATAATTCGCTAATTCGGATTTTTTCGCCTGAATTTATTTTACTTTTTTTCGGGCGCCGGCATAAAAGCGTCCATTACCAGCTGCCATTTGCCGCCGCGCAATTTCCAAATCTGAACGAAATTCCCTTTTTCGATTGAATTGTCGGATTTCGTCGCCGTGTAGGAATTCGCCGTGTAAGCCATATCCGCCGCGCCGAAAAACATACTGCGTTTGGCAAAAGCGATGCGTTCTTTGCTTTTTTTCACTTCGGAAAGCAGATTTTTTTTGCCCGTTATCGGCAGCGAACCTTCACGGAGAGCGCGCACGTCGTCCGCCGCATAATTTTTATACGCCGCGCTCATTCCGCTGCGCGTCGCCGTTTCAAAAAAGACGTTAACGCTGTCGGCAGCGGATGATTTTTGCTCGTTTAATTCTTTAGATACATTATTTAAAGGTTTCCATTCGGATTCGACGGTCGCCGGTTTCGGATGCGAGATTCCGCCGTCTAAAACCGCTTTGTAAGAACCGTCGGGCTGTCGCTGCCAGACGGTCAAATATTGTCCGTAAATGGCATTTTGATCGTCTTTGCCTGCCGGACGATAAATCGAAGTGCCGGTCGTATAAGCAAAAATTCCGTTTGAAGCGACATCAACGTAAGTCGGATTCCAACTGAGCGCGGCGGCGGAAGCGGGCTGCGCTTTGAAGTATTCGCGGCAATTAACCGGATAGCCGGGAAAAAAACACGTTCCGTCTGGGGCGGAAAATTCGAGAAACGCCTGATTGACGCCGCGCTCGGCGACGGCGCGTGCAAAGTTTTTTTCGGTTTTGTAGATTTTCTGCGCGTTCGCATCAGCTTGTCCAAATGCGCCGACGCTGTTGAAAGCAATGACAAAAAGTAAAAAAAATTGTTTCATAATAAGGCGATTTTATCACAGAATCTAACTCTTTCTCATAAATTCAGCGGCGCGCAAATTGCCCGCGCAATTATAAAATTGCTATTTTTAGAGTTTCAGCGAACGAAGCTGTCAATTATCAAAATCAGAGATTTTAATGAAACTCGAAACGAATTTAATTGCACCATACGGCGGCGAATTAATTGAGTTAATGGTCGCCGAAGAAAGCAAACGAGAACTGACCGACTACGCCAATCGGCTGCCGTTTGTGCAGCTCACCGAACGAGCTGTATGCGATTTGGAAATGCTGGCGACCGGCGCATTTTCGCCATTGCGGACATTTATGAATCGCGCCGACAACGAACGCGTCACGGCGGAAATGCGGCTTGCCGACAAACGGATTTTTCCGATTCCCGTTTCGCTTCCCGTCGAGCGTTTCGACGGTTTGCGGCTCGATGCCGACATCGCTTTGCGCAACACGCACAATGAATTGCTCGCCGTTTTGACCGTCGAAGAAATTTACGAATGGTCGCGCGAAGACTTCGCCGCCAATGTTCTCGGCACCGCCGATTTGCGCCATCCGCTCGTTTCGGAAATCGAGCATTGGGGAAAATTCAACATCTCCGGCAACCTGCGCGTTATTAATCTGCCGAAACATTTCGATTTCCAACATTTGCGTTTTTCGCCGCAGCAAACGCGTCGCAAACTGATCGAATTCGGCAACGAAAATGTCGTCGCTTTTCAAACGCGCAATCCGATTCACCGCGCGCACGAAGAAATCACCAGACGCGCCGCCGAAAAAACCGGCGCGACTTTGCTGCTTCATCCGGTTGTCGGGCTGACGAAACCGGGCGACGTTGATTATTTAACGCGCGTGCGGACTTATACCGCACTCGTCGAAAATCATTATCAATCGCACGACGTTCTGCTCGGTCTGGTGCCGCTCGCGATGCGAATGGCGGGCGCGCGCGAAGCCCTCTGGCACGCAATCATTCGCCGCAATTACGGGGCGAATCAGTTTATCGTCGGGCGCGATCACGCGAGTCCGGGAACGGATTCGCACGGCAAACCGTTTTATCAGCCGGACGCCGCGCGCCGACTCGTCGAACAATACGCGGCGGAAATCGGTGTGCAGCCGATTTCTTTTGACGAGATGGTTTTTCTGCCCGAAGAAAATCGCTATGAAGAAATCAGCAAAATTGATAAAAATGCGAAAACTTTCGCGCTTTCCGGCAGTCAGATTCGCGAAGACTTCTTGTATCAAGGAAAACCGCTGCCCGAATGGTTTACGCGACCGGAAACGGCGGAAATTCTCGCCGAAAGTTACCCGCCGCGCCATAAACAGGGGTTTTGCTTGTGGCTGACCGGTTTGAGCGGCGCGGGAAAATCAACGACCGCTGAAATTCTGACCGTTCTACTGATGGAACGCGGGCGGCGCGTGACGGTTCTCGACGGCGATGTCGTGCGCACGCATTTATCGAAAGGTTTGGGTTTTTCGCGCGAAGACCGCGACGCGAATGTAACGCGCATCGGATTTGTCGCCGCGGAAATCGTGCGGCACGGCGGCGCGGTGATTTGCGCGGCGGTCAGTCCGTATCGGGCGACGCGCAGCGAAGTGCGGCAGATGGTCGGCGGCGAAAATTTCATTGAGATTTTCGTTGACACGCCGCTCGAAGAATGCGAACGGCGCGACACCAAAGGAATGTACGCGAAAGCGCGGCGCGGCGAAATCAAGGAATTTACCGGTATCAGCGATGTTTACGAAACGCCCGAAAACGCCGAAATCGTGCTTGAAACAACTGCCGTGAGCAGTTTGGAAAACGCCGAAAAAATCGTGCAGTATTTAATTGAAAAAGGATTTCTGCGCTAATTCGTCGAAATTTAACGAACGTTAATTATAATGAACGAATCGAAAACATTTGATATCGCGGCGACCGAAGACGAACTCGGTACGGCGCAAAAAATTCAGGAAACGGTTGATCTCGGCGTCGAATATCTCAACGCTCGCCAGCCGGAAGCCGCGATTCTGGCTTTCAAAAAAGCGCTCTCCGGCGTGAGCGACGCGTCGCCGGTCAGCGATATTATCAAACATAATTTGCTCACGGCTTACCGGGCACGAATTGAAGAAATTTTAAATTCGTGCGACGTTGCGCCGGTCAATCGGTATTTACCCGAAGTCAGCAATCTGAATTTGACCGGCGCGCTTGCCGCCGACCGGGAATTTAGAAGTAAGTTTGCCGATACGTTCAAAAATCTCGCGCTCGATTTTTTTCAGGCGCGCCAATACGAAGCGGCGCTTTTTTTTATCCGTAAAGCGATTTCCATCGAGCCTTCACCGGCTTATTACGTTGATTTGACCAACGCGCTCGCCTGGATTAAAACGCCCGCGCGTCTTGCCGATTACACGAAAAATTATTCGGAAGCCGAAATCGGTCATCATATTTTTATCACCTGCACGCCGAAAAGCGGTTCGACTTTTCTCAAAAACGTTTTGGTCAGCTTAACCGGATTCAAAGATTTATTTTCGGTTTACGCCGCGCTGCAAAACGAGCACGAACTCGATTTGCCGCAATTCGTTAAGTTCGGCACGGAAAACACCGTGACGCAGCAGCACGCGCGCGCTTCGGAAGCCAATATTCAGATGATGCAGGCATTTGGCGTCACGCCAATCGTGCTGGTCAGAAATATTTTCGATTCGGCGGCGAGCTTGCTCGATTTTTACACGAAAGGTTTTACGTTCAGCACGTTTTTCAACAAAGAAGAATTTCTCGGCTTCGATGACGAGCAGAAAATTGATTTGCTCATCGAATTCGCGCTGCCGTGGTATTTTCAATTCGTCGCTTCGTGGCAGCGCGCCGAACGCGAAAATCGTCTCGAAGTGCAGTGGCTGACGTATGAAGAAATGATCGCCGACAAACCGGCGGCGATTGAAAAAGTGCTCGATTTTTACGGAATGAACGCGCCGCGCGAAACGATCCGCCAAAAAATCGCCGCCATCGAAGCCGACGCAGACAAAAATCGTTTTAATAAAGGCGTTGCCGGACGCGGGAAAACCGTGCTTTCCGAAAATCAAAAAACACGCATCAGAAATTTGGCGCGGCATTTTCCCTCAACAGATTTC